>JABIAA010000080.1 GCA_018656485.1 bacterium
ACAACCGCATCGGAATGCCAAGAAAAATTCGCGACGAACTTCTACTTGCCCCGTGCGACAGCTCGAGAATCGACCGATCACTTTTTAATCTTAAAAACATCTTTGCACAGCACGGATATTGGGACTTTAAAATTGTCTCAAAAGATCTTGTCCCACACAAAAAAACGGGCGATCGAACACTGAAGCTCATTGTCGATCCAGGAATTAAGAGGATTCTCGATTCTGTCGTTGTTGAAAAAAAATCTTCATCTCGACACCCAATGATCCCATCATTCCACGAACGAATGATTCCGTTCGATCCAGAGATAATCGCTGATCACAACTCGCTGATCATCTCGACATTGCAGCAACAAGGTTACTGGTACCCAACATTGACTGCGAGCTTGGTCACAACGGCCTCTGACAAAAAAACCGAAACAATAAAACTCGTGTGGCTGCTCGATCCACGCGAGTATGTAAAATTTGGAAAACTCATTGTACGGGGAAGTAGTAAACTTTCATTCGACACAATTTTGCGACATACCAATATCAAACCCGGAAGGGCATGCACTCACAGCGAAATTTCTGCCGCACAAAAAAAGCTGAAGGGACTTGGTGTTTTCAAAACTGTCCAGCTCGTTCCAGACGATTTTTCCAAGCGCGCGCATATTAAGGACATCATCGCCCACGTCGTCGACGACTCACCATACGAACTTAGGCTTCGACTCGGAATCTTCATCTCACAAACACAAAAACCAATTCTTGAAAGTTCGTACATCAAAGCCGGCGGATCGATTATTGCGAAAAATCCATTCAACATGGCTGACAAACTTTCGCTTTCCGCGGACATCAGCAGGATCGAACACAGCGCAAGAGCGGAATATCACATTCCGTCATTCCCATTTCGTTGGGCATCTGGCTATGTCATGACAGAGGCATTTTACAAAAACAAGCCCACAAGCACCGGAAGCGGAAACTCACACTACCGCAGCAGAAGCGAGCGCATGGCCGTTGGACTTGAGTCGGACAGGCAAGACCACCACTTCGACCTCTGCTCGGGAATATCACACCTACGAGTCAGTGATGTTTTCGGTGACATAAATTTGGACGACCGACTAATTGACGTCCCACTTCACACATTTGCAAACCACTTTTCATGGAAACACGGGAAAAAGTACCTAGAAGGACAAGAGCCGGGCCAAACAAGCAAAGCAATGCTCAGCGCGCACTTCCCAATAAATTTAATCCAGCCTCATCAATCTATTTTGAAAATGACATGCGAACACTCCAGGGCTATTTCCCTTGGCCGCGATTTGCTTTGCATGCTGAGCATGCGCGCCGGACATATCGTTGAATCAGCAATCACAGGAATCATTCCACAGGAGCGATTTTTCCTTGGCGGAGCAAACTCAGTTCGCGGATATGAGAAAGACACACTACCTCCACTCGGGACCTCAACAACCGTTTCAGCGGATGGAACCGAGACAATTGACTACACAATTCAAGGCGGACGAAGCATGTTAAACTGCAGCGCAGAACTAATTCGAAGATTTCACAAATCGGCGAGCTGGGTCGCGTTCACCGACCTTGGGGCACTTTCACAGACAGGGCTTCAAGAAATGAGAGATAACGCGAGAGTAACGATTGGATGCGGAGTTCGGCTTCATACACCCGTCGGAGATGTAAGATTCGACATCGGGCTCAAGACGAAAAAATCCTACAGCGATGAAGGCCGCTACGCGTGGCACCTCGGTTTTGGGGGACATTTCTAGCGGAAAGCCTTTACTTTAGCACGTATTTTGATACTCTGAATCTCTGGTTGGAAAGGCGATTTCCAACGGTTGGGTTCACTAGGGGGTTCTCTCAAATTGGGGAATTCGATGTCAAAAAGTTGTAGTTCTAAGCACGATTGTTGCACAGGTAATTTCTTTAACGATATTGCCCATCATCTGCCATGCGCAATTTTTGCGGTTGGACTAAGTATCATTCTCACGGGAATTCTTACCGCGATCTGTCCTGATCTTAGCGCCTTCGCAAAAAATTCGAGGCAGTTGTTCCACACGCTCCACTACGTACATCTTTTGTTTGCATCGACAGGTACGGTTCTCGTCTACAGAAAAATTTCAAATGCCGGAATCTTCAGCTCGATACTCGTTGGAACAATAACGCCGGCTATTTTTTGCACCTTATCCGACGCGGTCTTGCCGTGCATCGGTGGACAGCTACTGGGCCTCAATGTTGAAATGCACTGGTGCTTCCTACATCACTTCACATCGGTATTGCCATTTTTAGCACTTGGCGTGTTCAACGGAATTTTGGTTAGCTCCAGATGCGTCGACAAAACTTTTTCTTCAACCCTGACATACCACTCGGCGCACATCTTTGTAAGCGCCATGGCTTCCATGTTGTATCTTGTTGCCTACGGACTTTCGTCGTGGGGACATTACATGGGATCCATTCTTTGTATTCTCGTAGTCGCGGTTGTAGTCCCGTGCACGCTTTCGGATCTCGTTATCCCAACGCTATGCGCGAAACTCAAAGGGGGGCAAGTTGATAGATGAAGACTCTACGACTGCGGAATGTTTCCAAGGCCTTCGGGAACGAGGCTGTTCTTGAAAACCTTTCGCTAGAAATTCCTGGCGGGAAATTTTTCGCCCTACTCGGTCCAAGTGGCTGCGGCAAGACCACTGTTCTAAGGTTGCTTGCTGGCCTTGAAAAAGTTGACTCCGGTTCAATTTCTCTAGGCAACGTAGATATCACAAGTACCCCGGTATACGAACGTCGCATCAACACGGTGTTTCAAACTTACGCACTGTTCCCGCACCTTTCAGTTTTTGAAAATGTGGCGTACAGCTTAAAGCTGCGCGGAATCCCACGTAGCGAAATCGAAGATAAAGTTCACAACACATTAAAAGTTGTTCGGCTTGAGGGACATGCTTGGAAACAGATCAGCAGAATTTCTGGGGGACAGCAGCAACGTGCCGCACTTGCGAGAGCGATTGTTGGAGAGCCTGATGTCTTGCTTCTCGACGAACCACTCGCTGCTTTAGATCTACGGCTTAAAGAACAAATGTTAATTGAGCTGATCGACTTGCAGGACAGACTCGGAACAACTTTCGTTTATGTCACGCACGACCAACACGAAGCATTGACCGTTGCCGACAGCATGGCAATCCTAAATGCCGACGGAGAAATTGAACAGCTAGATTCTCCAAGAGACATCTACGAATTTCCAAACTCAAGATTCGTCGCAAACTTTGTCGGCACCAACAACATGTTTAAGGGAACCATCAACTCTGCTAATGGCGAGATGGCAATCACAACAGAAACAGCAGGAACACTGCAGGCAATCGTTCCACAAAAATGTGACTGGATGGTCAAAGGCGCAACTGTGTACGCAAGCTTACGACCAGAAAAAATTAAAATCTCAAAAGACGAACAAAGCGGCTACTGCAACCACCTCGAAGGAAAAGTTGTGGACATCATCTACTACGGAAGCTCGACACAGTACCGCGTGGAAATAGAAAAAGGAATGAAGCTTAAGGTCTTTGAACAAAGCAGAAGGCACTCGGACGAAATCGCGATCGATTACGAAGACCGAGTTCACCTTTACTTCAAGAAGGAAAGCATCGTTCTGCTGGAGAGGTAAATGAAGGTTATCGGAAACATTCTCAAAAAAGAATTCCCATTCATCCTCGGATGCCCGGCGATTATATGGCAGGTTCTTTTTTTGTACATGCCGCTGCTCGTAATCCTCGGCTACAGTTTTATTTCCCATGAAAGCCTCGCATCAAACGCCATAACTTTTACCCTTGCTTACTTTTCCCTGGTTTTGAATTTTTATTACATGAAGGCAATCTTAGCGACTGTGCTCTTAGCTCTTTCAACTACAGTTGTATGCTTGTTAGTCGCATATCCCATTGCGTACTTCATCGCCTTTAAAGCAAAACGTATGCAGGGGCTGTGGTTGTTTTTTCTAATTCTTCCGTCCATGAGCAACCTCATCATTCAGGTCTACGCATGGTTCTTCATACTCCAACGACATGGCGCCATAAGCACAATTGCGTACAAAGTTGGAATCACAAGTTCGTACATCCATTTGCTCAACAATGAATTCGCAATCATCACAGGAATGGTTTACTGCTTTTTGCCGTTCATGATTTTTCCGATCTTCTCGTCACTTAGCCAGATGGATCCAAAGATGCTTGAGGCATCTGCTGACCTCGGCGCGAACCGACTACAAACCTTTTTCCACGTTGTGTTGCCACTGTCACTACGTGGAGTCGCAACTGGATGCATGCTTGTTTTCGTCCCTGCCTTTGGTGAATACGTAATTATCGAAATGCTCGGAGGCTCCAAGAACGCGTTCTGGGGTAGCATCATCGTTAACAAATTTTTAACAAACTATAACTTGCACACTGGAGCGGCACTTGTTTTGGTGGGAATGACAGTCTTGATTTCATTCCTGGCTCTCGCCTTCGGAATTTACAAATTCACCATGAGAAAAACCGGCATCAGTTCCACCCAGAGACTTTTCAGAATAAAAGCGCTGGGAGGAAAAAATGGTTGAGCGAAGATCCATTTTTACAAAATTTATTTTCCCACTTTTTGTTGCGCTGGCCTACCTCTTCGTCTACCTGCCAATCGCATTTCTAGTTATTTTTTCGTTCAACGCATCTGACATGCCAGCACGGTTTACCGGCTTTTCGCTAAAGTGGTATAAGGCTTTATTGCACTCGCCACAAATCCTGACAGCACTGAAGGCATCACTCATCATTGCAGCAGCAACTTCAATTCTCAGCGTTATCCTTGGAGCATGTCTCGTCATTGCAAGTAAGTGGTGGCGACCAAGAAGTGTACTTTCACTTTTCTATCCAAACCTCGTGCTGCCAGACATTGTGATCGCCCTTGGGCTTATGCTCATGTTCACATTTATGAAAGTTCCGCTCGGATACGTCAGCATCATCGTTGGGCACACACTGCTAAGCCTTGGCTTCGTTGTTCCAATCATCCACAGTCGCTTCAAAGAAATTGATCCCGTCCTCACCGAAGCATCGCTAGATCTTGGTGCAAACTATTCACAAACATTCAAAGAAGTAATCATTCCACTCATGACGCCATCGTTGCTGACCTCTGCATTTTTGTCCTTCATCCTTTCGCTCGACGATTTTCTTATTTGTTTTTTCTGCTCGGGCCCAACGGTTGAAACGTTGCCGCTGTACATCTATTCCAGAATTCGTGTGGCAGTCGACCCAAGTTTGAACGCACTAACAACCTGCATGCTCGTCATCACTAGCTTTCTTGTTCTGCTAGTTGCCGCTGGCAAGATCGCCAACCAGATGAATGTGAGAAAAAAATGTCCAAAATAAAAAATAAATTCATCACATGCTTCTCTGAAGGAACATGTTTGAGGCGCGGCGTAATCATTGTCGCGTACACGTCCATTTTGTGCTGCATGCTCTACGCCCCAAAGCTCGTAACGTTATTTCGCACGGACACACCAACACTCAACGTCTACGTATTCTCAGACATCATCATGACGCACGCATTTCAAAAATTCGAAAGCGAAACAGGAATCCAAGTTAACGTAAAACGTTTCGACTCGAACGAAGAGCTGATGTCACAATTCCGCTTTAACCGCGGAGAGGGTTATGACCTCATAGCGCCATCAGACTACATGGTTGAAACAATGCACAAAGAAGGACTGCTTGCACCAATCGACACAGATAAAATTGAAAGATTCACACGCCTGGATAATCGCTTAAAAAACAAACAGTTCGATCCCGAAAATAAATATTCTGTTCCATACGCATGGAGCACCGTCGGCATCGGCTTTAACAAAAAATTCTTCGCAGAAAAATATCCAACAAGTTGGCGCTGGATCTTCGAACCGCCAAAATCAAACGGCGAAAAAGATTTCAAAATATGCCTAACGGAAGACTCACGCGAGATAGCTTTTCTTGCAAACATCTACCTTCACGGCAACGTCTCAGGATTCGAAGACAAAACCGTCCGCAGCGAAATCAGGCGCACTCTTGTAAAGCAACACCAATGGGTGGAGAGTTACACGGACTCCGACCTTCGATATTTTCTTGAATCAGAAATTGTTCCATTGGTCTTAATCAACAGTGGCCGCATGGCAAGAATAATATCCAACAGCGACGAGTTCGACTTCGCTGTTCCCGATGAAGGAACCGTCATCACAATCGAAAACTTTGCGATCCCCGCAACATCAAATCGAAAAGAACTCGCACAAAAACTAATCGACTTTTTGCTGTCACGAGAAACATCCGTGGAAACATATAACGAGTGCGGCTTTAACCCAGCAAACCAACGCGCATATGCGGACATCGACAAAAGCGTCACCGACAATAAATCATTCTTTCCTGACGACGAAATTTTTGAAAGACTATTCATCATGCACAACAACATCCCATCTGAGTACATCTCAAACCTATGGATAGACGTAAGAATCCGCTAAAATAACGGGGAAGGAATTTTACATGACCGAACAAGATAAAAAAGGAGGGAACAACATGTTTCAATTGTCGCCATTCATTACTGTAATTCTAAAAAAAGACAATAAGGTCTTGCTGCTCAAGAGAGTTAATAATGCAAAGTGGTACCCGGGCTGCTTTGTTTTTCCTGGTGGAAAAATGGATGGCAATGAAACCGTAACACTCGCAGCATGTAGAGAAATCAAAGAAGAACTTGGAATTACGCTTTATCCAGAAAAATTAAAAGTCGTCCATGTTTGCCATTACAAAAGAAAAGACGGCTTTGAGGGACTAGATTTTTTTCTTTTGGCTGAGGCATGGTCTGGTGAGCTGTGCAACAAAGAGCCCAAAAAACATGAGTCTATTGAGTGGATAGATAAAGACGAACTCCCGAAAGACCTCATCCCTCTTCACACATATGCACTTGATAAAATTAATAGCGGCTCTTTTTATTCTGAGTTTGGCTGGCAAACCAAAAATTAATTTTTTCATAAACAACATCCCATCCGAGTACATCTCAAACCGATGGATAGACGTAAGAATCCGCTAAGCGAGTTTAACCCGCCTGCACAGCCAACTCAAACAACCGAGAAAAACTACCACCCGCGGGGAGTTCCGCCCTCCTCACGATGTTCGGAGGCTTACAAAGAATAGTCAAAATTCAAACAAGGTTATAAAGTTGTTCCCCTATTCGCAACACAAAAATGAATATATTATGTGCAATACAATCAAACCTTCCGCTCTCGATTTTGAAAAGATACATGAGCGACTTCCCATCTACAACAACAAGCGAATGGTTATTAAAAAAACTCAAAAAGGAGATGTAGCCGAATGCCACTAGAAATTGCAAAACACAGAAGAGTGTTGATTCATATTTTGAAAGACATTTACAAAGATCCTGAACTCGCAACCTCACTCGGATTCAAAGGCGGAACTGCAGCTTATTTGCTTTATAATCTAAACCGCTTTTCGGTTGACCTAGACTTTGACATCCTTGATGCAAGTAAAGAAGATTTAATTTTTGAAAAAATAAAATATATTTTGGAAGAATACGGCTATGTAAAAAAAATTCTGCAAAAAAAATTATGTCTATTCTTTTTGCTTTCACACGACAACAGAATTCAGGACACTTACAACATCAAAGTCGAAATAAACCGTAGAGATTTAGGTTCAAAATATGAACTAAAATCTCATCTCGGAATCCCACTGAAAGTAATGGTTCAAGGGGACATAGTAGCACATAAGCTTGTTGCGATGTCAGAACGCAAGAAAGAAGCAAGCCGCGACATTTTTGATGTTCATTTCTTTCTAAAAAATAATTGGCCCATCAACAAAGAAATTATTGTGCAACGAACTTCCATGACTGTGAAACAATTTTTGCAAAAATGCATAGACATCCTTGGGGCAAAGAACAACACAGGAATCTTGTCCGACGTCGGCGAATTATTGGATGCAAAGCAAAAGGACTGGGCAAAAGAAAATCTGTTGAGCGAAACAATCTTATTGCTCAAAATATTGATGGAATCTGAACAAGCGGATTAAATTTTACTGGCATCGAAGTATAACAAAACTTTATAGTTGTCTAATCCAGCAACTTCGAAAGCCAGAAAGAAAGCCATGAAATTATTTAAACATTTAACGTATATAACAACTTTTGCAGCCATAATTCTCTTCATAGGAATACATACAAAAATGTTAAAACCAAATAGCTCGGGAACAGTAATTATTTTGAATGGCCCATCTTCTGCCGGAAAATCCAGCATCATTAAAGCCCTACAATCCATGTCATCCGACATCTGGCTATCCATTGGAATAGATAACTTTTTTTGCGGGGTTCTCCCATCAAAATTTTATTTAGAAGACAAACCAGAACATCATGCCATCATGCATGGGACAGCTTCTGAGGATAACGACGGCAAGTTGTTTACACTTACCATCGGCAGCGAGGGACAAAAAGTTATTAAAGGAATGCATCGCGCCATCGCAGCATATGCACACAGCGGCAATAACGTCATTGTTGATTACATAAAATATGACGACGCATGGATTCCTGACCTGAAAAATTCCTTGCACGAAATAAAGGTTATCTGGATTGGGGTAACGGCTCCACTAGAAATACTTAAAGAACGAGAAAAGAAGCGCGGAACCTCTCCCGAAGGACATGCCCGCAGCCACCACAACACAGTTCATGATGGAATGACTTATGATCTGATCTTAGAAACGGAATCTTTAACACCAGATGAATGTGCCAATAAAATTATTAGCTTTGTTCAACAGAGCACTCATTAGATTTCAAATCTGTAGATCAACGAAATAGTCCGCTAGCAAGTTTTAAGCTTGACCGCACAAACAACGTACCAGCCTTCCCCAAAGGCACAAACAAGAATTAAAATATTGCTTTTTCTGGCCCCTATGGCTACAATCCAACCTGAACGTAACACAGGGCGTTACCTTTGGGGCACAGGCGAAATATGATTAAAGCAGACATTTTAAATATTTTGAGATCAAAATCAACTGTTTTAACATTCAAAGAAATTTTAATTGCGTCTGGGGAAAAAAGACCTGATCTGTTAAGACGGCGTTTAAATTATTACGTGCAACAAGGAGAACTGTATTCAATCAGACGTGGACTGTACGCAAAAAATAAAAACTACGACCGGCTCGAGTTGGCAACAAAAATACTGATTCCGGCATATGTAAGCTTTGAAACAGTACTAGCTGAAGCTGGAGTTATTTTTCAGTACTACAAAACTATTTTCGTTGCGACATATAAAACCAGAGAAATTGAGTGTGATGGTCAGCCATATTCATTCAGACAAATCAAAGATGATATTCTTATGAACCCAGCGGGGGTAGAAAACAAAGGAAATTATCTTGCAGCGACAAAAGAACGAGCTTTCTTGGATGTTCTTTATCTCAACAAGGGTTACTACTGTGACAATCTCTCCGCTCTCGATTTTGAAAAGGTAAATAAGCTACTACCAATCTATAACAACAAACGCATGGTCCAAAAAGTAAAACAATATTTCGAAAAGTTTCAGGAGGAGTTGTAGTCAAATGACACTAGAAATTACAACACACCGGAGTGTTCTAATCCGCATTTTAAAAGACATCTATACGGATCTAGAGATTGCCGCCTCACTTGGATTCAATGGTGGAACAGCCGCGCTTCTGTTTTATAATCTAGACCGTTTTTCTGTCGATTTGGATTTTGACATCCTTGATGCAAGTAAAGAAGATTTGATTTTTGAAAAAGTAAAAAACATTTTGGAAAAATACGGCTCCGTTAAGAAAGCTCAAATAAAAAGATTCTGCATATTCTTTTTGCTTTCGTACGACAATAAAATTCAGGGTGCCTACAACATCAAAGTCGAAATGAACCGAAGGGATTTCGGTTCGAAGTACGAATTAAAATCCCATCTAGGAATCCCAACAAAAGTTATGATTCGCGAAGACATGGCAGCACACAAACTTGTAGCAATGTATGAGCGCGAAGGAGAAACCAGCCGTGACATTTTTGATGTGCACTTTTTCCTAAAAAACCATTGGCCCATTAACGAAGAAATTATTGTAAAACGAACCTCAATGACCATGCAGCAATTTTTACAAAAGTGCATTGACATGCTTCAGGGCATGAGCAACCAAACGATATTGTCCGGTATCGGCGAACTTTTAGACGCACAGCAAAAACGATGGGTAAAAGATAATTTGTTAAACGAAACAATCTTCCTGCTGAAATTATTGCTGGAATCAAACCAAGCAAATTAAAATTTGCGAGTTTTAATCTTGATGCCGGCCGCCAAGGCTCTTTGCTAAAAACCTTTCGGCGATGGCAAAAAACTTCAAGCGATTTTCTGGCTTTGCAAAACCATGGCCTTCATCAGGAAAAAGCACATATTCGTAAGGCAAATTCTTCGCCTTCATAGCTTCTACAATTTGTTCAGACTCTGCTTGTTTGACCCGCGGGTCATTGGCGCCCTGGGCAATGAGAATTGGAATCTTAATGTTATCAACTTTAAAAAGAGGTGAACGCTCTTTTAAAAACTCCACATCCTTTTCCGGATCGCCGAGTCGCATCTCATACTGTTTTTTCCAGCAAAGCCAGTAAGGAGGCATCGAGCGAAGAAGTGTTACAAGGTTGCTTGGTCCAACATAATCTACCGCGCAACAAAATACATCCGGTGTAAATGTGGCACCAACAAGTGCAGCATACCCACCATATGACCCGCCAAAAATTGTAACTTTATTTGGATCGGCAATCCCGTGATCGACAGCCCAATTTACTCCATCAATCAAATCATCGTGCATCTTCGCAGCCCACTCATGATTCCCGGCATTCAAGAATGATTTTCCATATCCGGAAGAACCTCGAAAATTTAATTGCAAACACGCGTACCCACAATTAGCACACCATTGTGCCATCGGACTAAATTTCCAAACATCACGAGTCCCCCATGGCCCACCGTGCACGGACAAAACCAACGGTAAGCTTTTACGCGGAACACCAACAGGACAAGTTAAATATCCAGAAATTTTAAGCCCATCACGCGAAACAAATGATATTGGTTCCATCGACGCAAATTGATATTTGTCTAACTCTGGGTCTGATGAGAAAAGAAAATCAGCCTTGTTTGTTTTTGCGTCGAATAAATAAAACCTTTCTGATCTATCATCATGAACAAACTCAATGACAAAAAAACGCTCATCCGCGGATGAGTTGATTATATTTAAATCACCATCATCAATAGCCTGCATCGCTCGCAACGCTGGCGCAAACTCATCATCAATCGCACTCCACTCGCATCGCTCTTTTTGAAAATTAGCAGCCAACGGCTTTTTGCCAAGAAACAATCGATGAGCATCAAACGTCTGGTCTTGCGCCAAGATTGTTCTTTTCCAAGATTCACAGTCGTATTCAACAATGCGCGAAGTATCTGACCCAAGGGCATCTTTCACACATAATTTTTTTCCATCATTTGTAAAACCGCAAACCGCCAAATGTTCGACTTCTTCAAAGCCATAATTTTCGATTGTCTCCCATGGATCGCTCTCTGTTTTTCGGAACAATAACGATTCTCCCCCATCGTCATTGAATGTTTTTGCAGCCCTAACTTTTAAATCGCTGTCTGCAAACCACCCAGAAACATTGCCAGGATTTTTTGCACGCAATTCAAGCACACCGGTCAAAATGTTGAGGTAGTACACATCGAAAACTTGTGGGTTTTCTTTGTTCATCATAACCAAAACATCATTCGGAAATTTTTCTTTGGTAGCAAGAGCTCCAACAGCAACCCCTTCAAACGGAGTAAGGTCAACCGTTTCCTTTGTTTCAATATCAACTCTATGGAGATGCCAATCCTCATTTCCGCCTTCATCTTGGATGTACAAAATATACTTGTTGTTATGTGCCCAAGTGTACAAACGAACACCACGATTGGTATCGCCGCTCACGGAATGGTCGTCATTTTGTCCAACTGTTTTTACCCACACATTGAGCACCTTTTTGGCCCCAACCGGTGCGAGGTAAGCTATGCATTTGCCGTTGGGTGAAATTTGCGGATTCGATTTTTCTGGATTCCCAAAAAGAACTTCACGCGGAATGAGTGGCGGAAGGGCTTGATTTGACGAAGCTGTTGCCGTTGAAAATCCTGCAGTCAAACACATACCGATAATAATTCGACGAAACATAAAATTCTCCCCATTGATCCAAATATTGGCACGATCAGAATAAACTTGGAAAAGACGGGTGTCTAGACAAAAACCTCACATACACGTAGAGTCTTATCGTTGTTAAATCCAGCAAACTTGAAAGCGCAGCACAATATGACATCATTTTTTTCCTACGAAAAGTTCATCTGTTTTTTGTTTGTCAAAATCAGAAACCTTGACGAGGCCAAGCTGGCTGCAGGAGAACTCAATAAAAAGTACGCCGCCAAGAAAGAGGCATTCTCAAAGTTTGCCAAATCTAGCAATGAGAAAGTTTCCAAGGAAATCACGGACCTCATGGAAACATTCGACTCCTCGATTGCCGCAATCCGCGAAAGCGCTCCGGGAACACCAGTCGCATTTTTGAAGGATCGGTACTACGACGCAATTTCTGCATTTAAGATTTTGAAAACTCAAACTAAGCCTGTACTGCAGGACTGGTTCGAAACCTTGATCTTTGTTGTTCCAGTCGTTGTAATCATCAAAACATTTTTGCTCGGCACCTACCATATTCCAACTGGATCAGCAGAAAACACGATGCTCGTTGGCGATCGAATCATTGCGAACAAACTTGTGTATTGGTTTAAGCCAATCAAGCGTGGCGAGTACATCACTTGCAACGATCCAATGTTCGAATACGCACCACGCGGAACAATAAATTTTTACTGGCAAAAATATCTCGGCCTCGGCATTCCATTGCTCGGGTTAAGCGCCGGCCCAACAAACTGGACAAAGCGCGTCATCGCACTTCCTGGCGACACCGTCGAAGGACGCATTGAGGATGGTAAGCCCGTCATCTACGTTAACAACGAAAAGCTAAATGAACCGTACGTCAACACATATCCGCTACTCGTCACGAGAAAAACAACTGGATTTCTTAACGCGCGTGACGTTGGGTCGCTACCGCTTCCAGGATTCTTGATCAAACAAACAAAGACTGTTCGTTACACATACGATCCAAATAAACCTTTCGGACAGCAACCGTTCTACGACATCGACGAAAAAGATGCGCTCAAAAATCCGTTCACCGGCGAGCTCATGCTGAAGTGGCCAAAGCAAGCCGAGTACCAAGATTCGTTCCCGAAGATCATTGTGCCTGAAGGCAAGTACTGGGTCATGGGCGACAGCCGAAGGAACAGTGCGGACAGTCGCGTCTGGGGACTGCTCGACGAGGAACACATTCACGGTCGCGCGAGCTTCATCCTGTACTCAGTCGACAGCGAAGAATGGATTTGGCCGTTCGAGCTGATCAAACATCCAATCGATTTTTGGACAAAAAAGATTCGCTGGAGCAGATTCTTCAACTGGATAAAGTAAAAAAACGCTTTTTTCAAAAACTTTTGGGACCCCGAGCCTGGGGTCCCACCAGAAGCCATCGATACAAAAAACATCAAAAAAACCTTTTTTCTCATCCAAGCTCCCCACGAACCAATAAAAATTATCAATTTGCGATACTTTTCACCACTTTCCCTGTTTGGGAAGCTTTTTTACCACCAAGACCATTGATGCTAGGTGGATATTTTTCGTAAAATAAGGTTGTATGTTCAACCATATTTTTATGGAGGGGAACCGATGAGAAATCGTCGTTTTGTTTTTGCTGCCATTTTTGCTGTGGCAGTAACCTGGGGAGGTTCGCTTCGTGCGGACGCACCACCAACGAAGGACCCACCATCGCCAGTTCCAAAGTGGACATTTGTCGTGTTCATGGAAAGCTCGGGCGTTGATGGAAGTGCCAACATGAACCCATCAGCATTTGAAAATATCACCTCGATCATGGGGGGAATCGCAGGAACAAGCGCAAACATCATTGTTCAGCTTTCGTCTGTGAATCCAGATAAGTTCGGCTCGGAAGGAAAAGCTCACAGATTCCTTGTTAAAAAGGATTCTCTTGAGCATGTCAGCGTAGCACCACTTCCAAAGGATTATGCAGACGCGCTGTACGAGGGAGCTTACTGGGCTTTCAAAGAATACCCAGCACAATGTCACGGAATCATCGTTGCAACAAACTGGTTTCGACCTAGCTTCACCATTCGTAAGGATGAAGCTATGACGCCATTTCCAGTCTCAAGACTTGCAAGCGCAGTTGAGCGCATAACGTTGACAGCACCTAAGGACCCAGCTGGGGACAAAAAAATCGACTTGTTCGGTTTTGATTGTCCATTGATGGGTAACTTTGAAGTTGCTGTTGCATTATCTAAGTACGTGAACTTCTTCGTAGGAAACGAAGATCGCCCTATCGTTGCAGCATGGCCATATAAAGAAATCTTTAAAATGCTTTCTCAACATGGACCTGATGCAAATGTGGTTGCCAAAAAAATTGTCCGCTTCTGTGAACAGATGGACAAGAGTGAGGCACCTGAGGGTTGTGCGGCCGTCAATCTGAATAAGATTGGAACTGTTCTCGAAAAATTCCTTGAATTTACAAAGGAATCTTCCGAAAACGAAATTGTAAAGGCGTGGAAAGAAAAATTCTGCACCGAACATTTGCAATTGAACGACCGTGAGATTGTCGACATTGTTAAGTTCTGTAAAGCGGTGTACGAAGCATCATTCGGCTCAACACCAGTGCAGCTCTTAACAGCATTTGAGAATGCACTCGATCAAGCAATCATCGCAATCACTAACACGCAGCCAGGAAACCCAACACCTCCACCAATTTGGTCGGGGCTCTCGGTTCATCCTCCGGCTGAATCGCATGTTCTAGATGCGATCATCAATGGTCCACAAAAATAAGAAAAGTCCACATTAAGTTGTGATGTTCGTGGCGTAGGGAGTTACCCTACGCCACAACTTTTTTTAAAACTCGCGCCGTAGCTCTGGACCCATATCCCTCTGTCGTTGAATATCCTGTTTGAGAATAGACTTGGTGCTTCCCGCTTTTTCTAAAGCTTCATCGAGCAGTTCCATCTCACGCGTGCCCATGAATTTCTTCGACAAACTCTTGTTGTCCTTGATCGCAGTCAGCGCCCTTGAAAACGCCTGGTACAAGACCTGATCTTCCCACTCGCCACCAACTTCATAGCGCCAGTCGAGCATGTCGGCAGCTTTGGTCAACATTGCTTTGACGGAAGCGATCACACGGTTGTCCATGAGCTCGCCGTTGAGTTTGATTTCTTTTTCAAGTTCGATCAGACCATTCCTGAAAATTCTCTGCTGCTCTTCATCGTTCTTGGAATTATCGGTTGCAGCAAAAACCATTGTCTTAATGTTTTCGATCTGACCCTTGTGTGATTCGTAGTAGTTGAGTTGATCGGTTTTCTTGCGCTGAAACTCGAAGCTAGATATTCCAGTGTCGGTAAACATTTTGTCTTTGGCTTTTCCAAAGGCATAATCTTTGAGCACAAAAAAGTCCGCGTGGTGTCCTTCGGACTCCTCCTTTGCAAGCGGCTTAAATTCGTCGATCATTTCTTTGAGTTCTGGATTCTTTTCTTTGAGCATCTTCCAAAACTTGTCATGTTTTTTTGCCGCTTCAAACAAACGATACACAGATCCGTAAAGTTGTTCATTCTTCCACCCAAGTGGATTTAGCGCGGACCACCCCATTCGCTCCTTAGAAGTTTCTATAAGTTCGCACACGCGGTCGAATGCTTGAATATCTGTTAGATATGGTCGGTCTTCTCGGAGTTCCTTCGAAAGCGCCTCAACACCAATTTGGAATTGAGCTTTTCTTTCGCGCTTTGTTCCCGGGGCTCCCATGAACCCAATTCTGTTGTTAATTTTTGCTGTAAGATCAGCAAGGTAGGACATGAAATTTGAAGCCATGAAAAACTTGCTATGACGCTCAACGTCATCGATACTCTCAACCATTTTCTTTTGGATCTCATCACTCAAGTGTTGGAAGACAACCGTTCTTCTGAGCTCTGAAAAAGCTTTCACATACGCTTCACGAACAGAGTCCTCATCCCACGTCATTGGATTTGGAGACATCCAGCTTTCGGCAATCCGCCCCTTGGCATCTTCGTAGAAATTTTCGATTCTGGTTTTCATTCCCTCATCAATTTTCTTCTGGACCTTGATCTTAAATTTAAGATCACGAATAAATTCTCGGAACGCCGCAAGCGATTGAACGTAAAGACCTTGCTTCTCCTCCGTGCTTCCACCCATGAAGCGAGTGGCCTGCTTCATGTCACCTTCAACCGCCTTGAAAGGATCTCCGCGCAAACGCTTCAGCGCTTCATTCTGCCTTTGTTTATTCAAAGAAGCTTCGCCACCAATGAGGCTGACGGCACCGGCACCTTCAGGTTTTTGCGGGGCAGGCCCCATCATTCCCGGCATCACTCCTGGCATCACCCCCGACATCATTGTTGTGTGCGCAATCGGAACACCAACCGAATCCACCACTGGAGTCACCATCCCAGTCCCAATCCCGGTAGTCATTCCTGTGTTCATCATAGGTGTCATCCCGGCACCCATCATGTACGGATTAACTCCGGCGAACTGAATCACGTGTTGAGAAAGTGGAACGCCCTGTTGGTACATCCG
>JABIAA010000008.1 GCA_018656485.1 bacterium
CTTCTTTGTGTTTGATGACCGGTGGTGAAACGCTGATCGAAACGTAGACGTGTGGAGCTTTCGATACTCCTTCGCTTCCGTGTGGTTTGATGCGCTCTTGAACAACGATCTTTCCAGAACTTACTTTTACAACAATGTCCTGTGCGGAAATTCCTGGTGCGCTGAATACAAGTTTTCCACCTCTTTTTTCTTCGAGCTGGATAACTTTTTTAAGATCGATGTTGTATTCACCGTTTGATGCGGATGAAATTGACACGGCCGTTGTTCCAAACACTCTTTGCAGGGTGCGCCCAGTGCCTTGACGGTATTCCGACAATCCTGCATTTACGCCAGAGTCGATGGCTCTGCTTAGGTTGTTGCGCAATCTTCCGTAAGCCTTTCTCATGTCATTTAATTCTTCTTCGATTTCATTTTCGATGTCATCGAATAAGTCGTCAATTCCGAGGCTTGTGCGCGCCAGACATCCTGGGGCCGCAAGTGCGCCCAGGAGGGCGAGGATACAGATCTTTTTCATGGGATCCTCCTAGTTAGTGCGGATTAAACATCATGGATCTATTTAACTTTATCTGTTTTTCGCTGGCAGTGTGAAGGTTTTAGCAAAAAGCCCCAGAGGCATTGCTGCATTTCTGGGGCTAAAAACCGAATTTTTTATTCAGCTGGTGCTTCTTCTGTGACTTCTTCGACTTGCTCGATTTGGTCGATGACTGGTTTTTCGTCTGTCTCAGGAACTAAAGCAAAGTTGCTTACTGCCATGGCGCTCATGAGTGCAGCCAGCACAAGTATCTTCTTCATTTTTGATTTCCTTACAATTTGTGGTTAAACATTCCACTTCCCTCACAACGTGTACAGGAAACATCGAATACAGTGATTTGTCAATTGGGGTTCAGAAGTTTTATGAGTGGAATTTTGTTATTGAAATTATGTTCTTAAGGATTGCATCTGCGCTGGAGAAAGTTTCTAATTTTTGTGCGGTTTCTACAGAGAAAATTCCAACACGAGTTCTGCGTAAGGCCGTTGTTGTTGCACATGAGTTGCACCTATCTCCGATGTCGCGGACAAGTGATCGGATGTACGTCCCCTTCGAGACTTTGACCGAGAATGAGAATTCTGGAAGGTCCATGCTTTTCAATTCGATGTTGTAAATTTTTACAGCGCGGCATTTCGATATGGCTATTTTTTTGAGCTCGTCCATGTCGGGTGATTCTTTTCTTGCGAGTCGGCATAGTGATTGTCCGCCGGATTTAAGTGCGGAAAAAATTGGTGGAACTTGTTCGTAGCCAGGTGTGAACGAGTGAAGGATTTCTTCGAGTTTTATTTGTGGCAGCTCGGGAATTTTGCATGTTCGGCCCTCGGTTCCCGTATTGTCGAGTGTGTCGTGTTCGGTGCCAAAAGATACAGCCACTTTGTAGCATTTGTCGAGCCCAAGCAGGTTTCCGAGGTGCTTTGTTGCGCCGCGTCCGATTGCAACAATGATCAATCCAGTTGCGAATGGATCAAGCGTTCCGCCGTGTCCAATTTTTGTTCCACGCGGAATTAGTCGCTTAAGCTTTCTGATGCAGTCGAACGAGGTTATACCGTGTGGCTTGTCTACTAACAAGTATCCTTCAAGTGGATTGTCTAACATTGGAACCGTACCGATGGTTGTGTTGATAAAATGGTAATGTACGCTGTGTTTGCTTGTTTATCAAGCCAACTTTTCCCTCAGCCGCAGAAGTTCTTTTTTTAGGACTTTTATTTTGGCGAGAGCCTCTTTGTTGGGGGCGGCCTGTTTTTGTGGAGGTTCTTTTGCCGGGGCGTCGAATGTGTCAGTTGTTGTCGCAGGAGAAATCTTTGAATTCGCAAGTACTCCTTGCCCGCCCTGTGCGAGCTTTATCTGTAGGCGTGCTCCAGCAATTGTGAATCCTTTGCTGTACAGAAGCTCTTTGATTGTTTTGAAAATCTCGAAGTCCTCTTTGTCATAAAATCTTTGGCCGCCAGACGACCGGTCGGATTTCAATCCGAACTCTTTTTCCCAAAATCGGATCACGAACTTTTTGATTTTGAGCTCGCGAGCAACGTCCCCGATTCTGAAACGTTTCTTACTCATAGGCTTTTTTTGAGTTTCCACAGTTATTCAGCTCCCACAAAACCCTCATAGACAGCGTTCTTTTAGCACAGAAGCATTTTTCGGCTGAACAGTTTAACTAAATCACGTGTTGTGCCTTCGATGGGGCTTTTCCTGGTCACGCACGAGGTTTTATGGTAGCATCCAGTGATCTTTGTGTGTAGAAGTTTTGCATTAATGAGTTTTTCAGGGGTGGCATGGACAAGAACCTATTGCTTGCGCTGATGTTGACGTTTGTGACATTTTTGGCGGTTAGAAGTTTTTGGAGTCCGTCGGCAACCAATTCCAATGGTGCCGGGGAATCTTTTGTTGCGCCAATCAGCGCTGACGAGGTTCGCCCTCTTAATCGTGAAATTGACTTTGTTGATAAAAAAGTCCGAGCCGATGCAGAAGAATCTGTGTACGTTGAGAATGACGTCTGCGGGTATACATTCTCGAACTTTGGCGGCGTCCTGACGGAGCTTACGTACAAAAGCTTTAAGGGAAAAAGTGGCGCTTCCATGGGCGCAAAGTTTGGCGGTGGACTCTTCGAGAAAGAGGATGGGTGCTTCCTTATTGCACTTGAAGAGAAAACTCCATTTTTGTACAAGCTTGTTTCGAAGACAGAAGATGACCTTGGCATGAATGTTGTTTTTGAGACCGAGGCAAACGGCTGGACCATTCAAAAAAATTATCGCATTGCGAGCAAGGGATACAAAGTTGAACTTGATTTGAAGTTCACTCCAAAGAGCTCTGGCGTTGCTCCAATGATTCCAAGAATATTTTGCCCCGGTTCGTTTGTTGGGGAGGTCCCTGGCGACAAGCTTGCAGGGTTTGCTCTTGGGATTGATGGCAAGAAGCTCAATGAGATTCAGTCAACTGACGAAGAGCGGAAGGGCTGGAAGCTTCCTGGAATGTTCGGTGTAACCGATAAATACTTTATCAATGGGCTTATTGGAAGTTCAGACTCTAGTTTTGTGAATCGTGCATTCATGAAGCGATCCAGTGGACACCAGCTTGCGGCAGTTCTCGAGGGGAAATCACTCGAAGAATCAACTGAGGTAAAACTTTCGTTCTACATGGGGCCGAAGCTAGTGAAGGAATGCGAAGCTGTTGACGATCGGCTTGATGGACTTATTTCACTAGGGTGGTTTTCATCCCTTGGTCGCTTAGTTGCAATCTTTCTTGACTACCTGTTTTCGATTTTAAAAAATTACGGGGCTGCAATCGTTGTCCTTTCATTAATGATTCGCTTTGTTTTTCTTCCGCTGAACCTTTACTCGCGTCGGCGCATGGCGCGCTACCAAGCGTTTGATGCGAAATACAAGCACGTGATAAATGGAATCAAAACCAAGTATCGTGACAACCAGCAGAAGCAGACAGAGGAGTTATTTGCGCTTTTCAAGCAACACGGAGTTTCTCCTGCTGACATTATGTTTGGGTTTATTCCCATGTTGGAAGGTATTCCATTTTTGATTGCTATGTACGGTGTTCTTGGGAATCATCTTCCGCTTTACCAAGCTCCATTTTTTGGATGGATAACGGACTTGTCATCACCAGATAAATTTTATGCAATTCCGATACTGATGGCCGTTGCGATGGTTTGGTCGCAAAAAATATTGCAGCCGGGTAAAAAGAGTAGCGGGGTTGTTGCGATGTTGCTCATGCCTGCAATGATGCTTTTCTTCTTCTCCGGGATGCCGGCTGGATTAGTTTTGTTTTTTGCAATAATGAATTCTACAATGGTTCTCGAAGAGTATTTAAGGATAGGTCTTTTTGGGAAAGCATGAGAGAGCTTCCAGCGTTTCGGTTGTTGCTAGGACAGCTGCAGAAAATTCCATACCTTGCATCTAAAAATTTATATAGGGTCGCGACGTATATTTTAACTTCGAATGAATCAGAAGTTGATAAACTATGTACCGTGATCAAAGATGCCAAGCAAAAGGTTGGGATGTGCAAAGACTGCTTCAACTGGGTTGAGGGCACAGACCTTTGCGCTATCTGTTCTGGCAAATCTCGAGAAAAAGAAAAAATTTGTGTTGTGGAAAAGTGGTACGACCTTACGGCGATTGAGCGGTCTGGTGACTACAGAGGTTTGTACCATGTTCTTGGTGGAGCGATTTGTCCGCTTGAGGGAGTGTCGCCCGATTCTTTGTACATCGAGCCGCTCATAAAAAGGGTTGAGCGTGGAGGGGTTGAAGAATTAATTTTTGCAACCAACTCGACACCTGAGGGTGAGGCAACGGCGAGTTACATTGCGTCAAGGTTGTCAGCCAATGGCCCAAAGGTAACGCGACTGGCTAGTGGCCTTCCGATGGGTGCAACGCTCGAGCATATGGATCGTGTTACAATTTATCGTGCGCTTTCAGAACGTAGACCTTTTTGATTTGATTCATAGTTCTGTGGTAGGGTCTTCACGTTATATAGTCCCGTGATTTGGTTGGGGCTGTGGTAGATATTTTTCAAGTGCGTCGTCAGGCTTTAGCGAACAAACTCAATGATCGTTTTGGCACAGACAAGTGGCTTCTGTTGGTTCTCAATAATTTCGAAGATGGAAGACTTTCTTTTCGATCAGAGAGCTCTTTTTTTTATTTAACCGGAGTTAATGAGCCCGCATCAGTGTTGGTGATGGGTCCGAGTGGGGGGGTAACTTTTTATTACCCTGCGAGACAAGAGC
>JABIAA010000081.1 GCA_018656485.1 bacterium
ATTCCAACCGGCGGTTCGCCGTATTACACAAAATAGAAATTTGCGAAATTCATTCCACGAAAAAAACTCCACAGACATCTTTCTCAACAAAAAACAACACAACTTTGAAAATTCGCTTTGGAATTCATCTTTCAAGCGTAGAACCAGCTAGGCACAGATGCACCTCAAACAAGGTGACCTTGCTTTCGCAAATTTATTTTGCAAGTGTAAAATGTCCGAATCGTGGGTCCAGGCTCAGCCTGGTGGAGAGAGTTGTGAAAAAAGCTTTGATAACCGGAATCACCGGACAGGACGCTGCCTACCTTTCAAAACATCTTTTGGAAAAAGGATATGAAGTTTACGGCGCCGCACGACGCAGCGCCAGCGAGGGACTCGACAAGCTTGAATATCTCGGAATAAAAAATGACGTACACCTTGAAGATATCGAACTTCTTGAAGAATCAAATATCATTCGTCTTATCCAACGCGTTATGCCGGATGAACTTTACAACTTAGCTGCACAAAGTTTTGTTGCCGCATCTTTTCACCAACCCCTGTACACCTCCGAAGCTGACGGCCTTGGAGTTTTACGCGTTCTTGAGGCACTAAGACTTATTAAACCCGACACAAAGTTTTACCAAGCATCTAGCTCCGAAATGTTTGGAAAGGTTCAAGAAGTTCCACAAAACGAAAAAACATATTTTTACCCACGCAGCCCGTACGGCGTTTCAAAACTTTACGCGCACTGGATGACAGTCAATTACCGGGAGTCCTACGACATGTTCTGCTGCTCCGGAATTTTATTCAACCACGAGTCCCCACTCCGCGGCCCTGAGTTCGTCACACGAAAAATTACACTCGGTCTCAACAAAATAAAACAGGGGCAACAAGATCACATCGCCCTCGGCAACCTTGACTCAAAACGCGACTGGGGATTCGCCGGCGACTACGTCGAAGGAATGTACCTCATGCTCCAACAACCAAAAGCGGATGACTATGTTCTTGCCTCAGGGGAAATGCACTCCGTTCGCGACTTTGTAAATTGTGCATGCAAAGCACTCGACATCAACATCGAATGGGAGGGAACAGGGCAAGACGAAGTTGGTATCGACACAAGTTCCGGAAAAAAGATTGTTCAAATAAACCGCAATTATTTCCGACCAGCCGAAGTCCAACAGCTCAAAGGCGATTCGAGCAAAGCCCGCAAAATTCTCGGGTGGAAGCCAAAGGTCTCATTTGAACAACTCGTTGAAATGATGGTCGAAACCGACAAGCATTCGCTTGACCACAACCCACGGACCTTAAATCTTAACGATCAACTTTCTTTAGGATGACAATTTTCCAAGGGGCCATTTTTCCTCTTGCGCGATATTCAGAGGTAAGCTGAGAAAAATATTAACTCATTCCGTTTTGTTTTACTTAACCTGCAAACATAGTCCCGTCTAAATTTCATTTGCCGGCTAGGAGGGCTGAACTATTTTCTGCAAAATTCCATTCATCAATTCGTAATACTTTGGAATTTGCTGGCGAATTTCTTCAATCAGCTCTTCATCGTATCCATTGGTTGTTAAATTTCTATGATTAACCATTTTAATTGCAAGTCTGGCCTCATCTTCGGAAAGATAGTTGCTTTTTAATGACTCTCGGAATACTGCCTTTGGTGTTTTAAACTTTATCTTTCTTCCTTCGGATTCAAGATATTCGCAAAGATTTTTCCATATTAAATCAAAGGTATATTCAAATCTTTGTATTAACGAATCACGAAATATCTTATAAAGTTCTTCCGGATCGCCTGCAATTTTAGCAATCTTACTAACATTTTTCATATTTTCGATGGCTATTCTTAACGATTCAATTGCGTCGAATGCCTTTTTACATTTTACGTGTGGGGCGTTGATCTTTTTTTCCATACAATTTCATTTTTCAACATTTGTTTTTTTAAATCTTCTGACACATTATTTAAATCAACAACATCTACTGTAAAAGGAACATTGCTTTCATCAATATCCTCTGCGATGCAACTTAGTATGTAATGATCAATTTGATTTTTATTGTCTAACGCTATATCAATGTCAGATTCAGGTGTGTTGTCCTGTCTCGCTCGAAATCCAAACAAAATGATTTTAGCCTCTGGCAAATGTGACGAAATTATTTTAATTAACTCTTCTTTATCTTGTTCTATCATACAAAATTCCTCATCCAATCAATTAATCCATAGCAATAATATTATACTCTAAATAGATATAATATTTGCCCTGTCACATTGCAAACATGGAAACAAATTAATAATTTTGCTTGGATATAGCCAAACATCCCGTTTTTAACAAAAAGCGCCTAAAGGGGCGATTCTTTACATATTGTCGCGAAAAAACATCAATAGTTGATCAATAATGCTGCCCATTTGTTGGCGGCAAAAATACCATTCATACTTAATATTGTTACATCCAAAGTGCCGCAACGAACGAAATAAATTGTGTGTTAATGGAAATGGAGGTTTCCCATGAACAAGTTATCAATAATTTTATTTGCTGCCCTTGCAGCATGCGCCCAACAAGCGATTGCAGTACAAGAAGAAAGCCCGCAAATCCTTTCACCAAAAGCAAAGTATGCTTCACAAGGGCGTAAAAAAAATCCTGCGATTAGCACAACCCCTGCTTCACCAAAGTTTGTAACCATTCGCCCGCACAGTCCAGAAAATCAATTCTTATTTGCAACAAACACCCCAAGTCCATGGACTCCCAGAAATACTCCTCGAACAGCAAGCTCTCCAGAGATTTCAACAGCAACTCCAAGTCCACGACAAACACCAATCCAACGTAGGCTATTTTCAATTCCAGCCACTGGAAAAAATAGGCTTACTCCAGAAACTCGCATCCAATCTCCAAGTTCAGTAAGAACTCCACGCCGAACTCACAGTCCAAATATAAAGATGCAAAGACATCAATCAACTCCGACAATGATGACAAACTCTATTCCCATGTACCCAACTAGTCGCAAGGAAAAAGATGCCTGCCTCGCAAGACTCAAAAAAAGCGAACAAAATTTATGGCGCACATTTGGAAATTGTCTTCACATGAACGAGAACCATGTTCGCTCACTTCAACTTAATGGCGACATGAGACGAAGAAATCAAGGGGTAAGCGAAGATCACCTTCGCACGCGCCAACTCAATGAAGTCATGAGACGAAGAAGCCAAAGAAACAGAAATGTTTAAAACAATTTTTTTAGCACCACTCATTCTCGCTTTGACGCTTTGTGCAGGAACTTCAGCTCAAACTGGTGGAACAACATCACCTGAGTTTGACGAATCGCACGGAATAACAATCATCAACAGTTACAACGAAAAAAAGGTCATTGATGCCCTTGCTTCAGCCGACGAAAAGACACTCGTAGTATTCGATGTGGATGAGACGCTGATTAAGCGGCCGCGTATTTATATGGAAACAAAGAAATATGTGGAAACAAAGAAAAATAAAGATATAAAACTCATCGAAGATTGTATCCCACAAATGATCTCAAACCTACAAAGTCGTGGGGTCAAAGTCATTGCATTAACGAAGTTCGATACAGGGCATAATCCCCTCATAAAGAGCATCTTCGGATATGAGTCATGCGAAGAAATGCGATACGAACAACTCAAAGCAGTTGGGATTAACTTTGCCAAACCAATGAAAAAACTATTGCCGGAATATATAAACTTCGATGAAGCGAATATATTGGGGCAAAACCCCCCTGTTTTTTACAAAGGAATCATGTGCAATGGAAGCTTCCCAGATAAAGGGGATGTTCTTGAAATCCTCTTAGAGAAATTAGCTCAGACAACTAATTTTTATCCATCAAAAGTAATTTTCTTCGACGACCAGCAACGCAACGTTACAAGCGTGTCAAACAAAATGAAAACACTAGAAATCCCATCTACATCATTTCTCTACACAGGCGGAAATAATCCCATACCAAGAGCTCAAAGACACCTAAGAAGAATAATGGGACCCCGATATGCCTAACTGCCGAACCAACACGCACTAAAAATTTTCTGTAGACTGAATGAAAGACTTCTTTGTGGGAGCTGACGACGCATATGAAATTTGCGAAGATCATTCTATCCGCTACGCTAATCGCATCCAATGTTCAAATACACCCAGGAAGTTATTTATCAAAAGAAGAACCCCCCGTCCAGAAATACACTGTAACACTCAAGCGCACTAAAAAATATAACATCGTATGGATGGACCCAATCACAAAGATGCTTACCGACGCAATGAGTAAACTTAATCCACCACCGAGAAAAATTTTGGTAGTCCGACAAATCGACGGGGCATTATCATGCGCAGGAGAAATATCATCAATTCCCGCCGATTGCTCCGAACAAATTCTTAGTGGCCAATACGTATTCTCACCAGATCGCTATGACTTTTTGAACCTGTTCACCCCACTGAACTCTCAAGATAGAATTTCCCAAAGTGCCTCACTGGACGAAAAAATTGAAACCGAAATAGATGGTGACAAAAAAGTAGCACTTGTTTACGCCGGAACAAAAGACACACGGTTAGTCTACGGACAGCAACAAGAGATTTTTTGTACCTGCGCCGCATACCTGGAATCTCGAAACCGAAAAGGTCCGCTAAGGCCGCCTCCACTACAAATCGAAAACATCGATCACATCCCAAGAAAATCTAAATCGAACCGACCCCCCAACAAAAAACATCGACGCTGAAAACACCACACATCCAATCACAATTGAACCAAGAAATTTAACTTTTGACGAATCCACAAATGCAGGTTAAATTCTCATAGTTCGCAAACAAAAAAAGTGCCTTTCTAACAGGAAAAACCATGCTCAACAAAAAACTTGTCGCCGTAGCGATCGCGATCATTTCCTCAGCCCATGCAGCACACAGCACTACAGTCCTGCCAGGCAAGTGGAACCTCCACAGAGTTTATGACGCAAGAAACACACTGCTTCACAAAGGGGCACTTGAACAAAAACACTTTATGAGAACACATTGTGTCCTGAGGTACGACAACGGCGAACTCCTACACCTTCCACGGCCAATAGATCTTTTACCAATCGACACTGTTGACCTACAGCTTGGCAATCTCATCGTACTAAGAAAACCATCTGGAAAATTTTTTAATGCGGGATCTCCTGGTCACAAAGCAGTTACAAATTTTCTCGTAATCATCGGCGTTTGTGAAGATTATGTTGAAAGACACCCTGGCGAAATTATCAATACCTCATTGTCGGATAAGCTAAAACAATGCCAACACGAACTTGGCGAGCTAGAGCGCGAAATGGAAGTTTTCGAACAAGAAATTAACGCCGCAGAACAAGAAACAATTCAAGCGGATTTCGCATCGCCGGCTCACTCCGTATAAAAAATTCTTTTTTTTTACAAGCAACAAACCAAATAAGCCCCTTGACTTCTGCATATAAGCGCACAGTCAGGGGTCTTTGAAAAAGTTTTTTTCTCGCATTGACTTCACAAAAGATCTGTGCAAATATCGCACCAGCTTAACCACAGTTTTTCCCCTAACTTAGGAGGGAATCATGGCCAATAAGAGGTTACTTCCAATCGTCATCATATTTGCAATCTCGGCATCATCTGTGCTCAGTGCGAATGGGACATGTCCATGCGAACAAAATAGTTGCGCCGCAACCGAAAATCGTGGGCTCATAGAACTTAGTAAATTCGTCAAACCAATGGACGAAGCTGGACTTCTGGCACTTGCAGAGGATACAACCAAAGAACAGTCAAAATTTTGGAATGTTGCAGCATCGGCTATTTCAAAATTTTCTGACACCGAAATAACCCCAGTCGATATCGCATACGCATTTACAGCAGTTGGATACCGTGGCGCAGAAATTTACTTCAACCACAGTGAACAATGCGAAGAGTATGCAACTGGTCTTAATAGAATCATCGGCGCAATGGGTGTTCCAACAAACAACTCGCCAGCAATCAAAGGTATTGCCGCTGCATTTTTAACAATTGCCGATCTCCCAAGAACATTGGGCGATGAAAAATTGTTGGATGGCATAAAGGCCTTGCTAAAAGAAAATCTTGATCACGTCGAGAAGACTCTTGGAAAAGGCGTTCGTGAAGCTTCAGAAGAAATGCTGTCCGGCGCAGGAAAACTCATTCGCAAATTTGATGCAAAACCAGCAGACAGCGAGACAATGGATTTCTCGGCTAACATCAAACCTACGACAAAAGAAGAAGCCACCGACAAAGAAAAATCCATCTCAGCTAGTGCAGAATTTTCATCCGAGAAACTCAGCGCTAAGGCAGAAGTGTCATTGGATATTCCAAAGGCATGCAGCCTCTCTGGTATAAAAAAAGCAAGAGTACTGAAAGTTGCTAAGGCCGCAAGTAAGTTCCTCACCGAATTCTCGAAAGAACTTAGCGACTTCGGGAAAGCCTACATCAAGATCATTCCGCAAGTCGAAAAACTCGTTAATGACAAAGGCGAAACCGAATTCAAAATTAAGCAACCATCGAAAGAAATGTTCACCGAAGGAATTCGCGAGTTACGCGCATCACTAGAAAAACTAGAGGGCGGAAAAATCACAGGAACGATTTTAGGACAAGTATCTATTCATGTCGTATCAACTGCAGCAACAGCAGCGATGAGCTTGGACCTAACCAAAATGATGGGGCAGGCACCAAGCCAACAAAACGCCGCATTTTCAAATAACTACGCCGTCACGCGCGGTTACATTGCCAGTGACAAAAAACTTGCAGAAGAAATTATCAACCTGATCGAATACTCTGCAGAAAAAATCAAGTCACAAACTCCTGAGCTTATTTCCTATGCACTGGAGAGCGGAATCCTCCCTCCAGTTGACACCAGTGTCTACGACAACGCAATGGCAAACCTCCGCGAACTGAAAAACAAAAAAGAAGCGTGCGAGAAGATCGATGACAAAGATGGAGTCGAAGCTGCGGAAAAAGAAATTGCCGCCGCGAAGCAAAGCCTTGTCGCAACATTCGGTGAAGACTACGAAAACTTCAGTGCAAGCGAACAGTTTAAACAGCAAATGGCAACTATCATTCCTGCACAGATTTCCCAGGGAGTCATGATGCTCAGAATGCAAATCATGATGCCACACATGCTCGCACCAACACCAACCGACCTACCAGGCGCCTAAATATTTAGAAAACTAATTAAAAAGTCCCGCAGTGTCGCATGACGCCGCGGGACTTTTTAATTAGTTTTCACCACCAACTTGACCTGACTGAGCCACACACTACACTGTGTATCTTGAGGTTTAAGGTTTTTATAAGTTGTACATAAAATGAAGATATCATGCCTCATTTCCGGTGGAGTCGACAGCTCCGTGGCCCTTGCCCTTCTCAAAGAACAAGGTTATGACGTCACTGCATTTTATTTAAAAATCTGGCTTGAAGATGAAGTCGCATCCCTTGGAAGTTGTCCGTGGGAGGAAGATCTCGACTACGCGCAACGAACCTGTAATCAACTTGGCGTGCCACTCGAAGTTGTAAGCATGCAGCGTGAGTACTGGGACCATGTCGTTGCCTACACGATTTCTGAGGTTGAGGCAGGACGAACGCCAAACCCGGATGTCATGTGCAACGAAAAAGTTAAATTTGGATTCTTTGCCAATCACATCGATAAGGCATTCGATAAAATTGCCACGGGGCATTACGCCAAAGTCGAAGAAACCGACGCTGGCATAATTTTAAAAACTGCACCGGATCCAATCAAAGACCAAACTTATTTTCTTTCACATCTTTCGCAGAAACAACTTGAACGCGCAATGTTTCCAATCGGTCACATGCCAAAGAGCCAAGTCCGCGATGAGGCCGCACGGTTTAAACTTCCAACAGCAAAGCGCAAAGACAGCCAAGGAATTTGTTTTCTCGGAAAAATTAACTTCGACGATTTTCTTCGACACCACCTAGGCGAAAAACCAGGTGACATCGTTGAATTTGAAACGGAGAAAAAGATTGGAACGCACAACGGTTTTTGGTTCCACACAATCGGACAAAGAAAGGGACTCGGACTTTCCGGCGGACCATGGTACGTCGTCGATAAAGATCCCCAAAAAAACATTGTTTTCATCTCAAGTGATTATCACTCCGTTGATAAAAAACGCCGCGACTTTGCTGTTGCTGACATGAACTGGATAGGACGACTTCCAAAAGACCTAAGCGGCATTACCGTCAAACTTCGACACGGGCCACAAAGCCATGGATGTTCAATTGAGATCCTCGAAACCGGTGATGTTAAAGTCGAGCTCGATTCTGACGACCATGGAATTGCGCCAGGACAATTCGCAGTTTTTTACCAGGGCGATCGATGCCTCGGTGGTGGAGCTATAAAATCTCCAAGTTGTTAATCCAGTCGACAGTTCCGTTGTGAACAAGCCCCATTCCAACAGCACGATATTCTAAAACTTTTGTCGGACGTGAAACCCAATTAACCGGATCCTTCTCGCGAAGAATGACACCAAAGTCCGCAATCGCAAGGTGCCGCAGAAGTTCCGATGGTTCAACTCGCATGATCAATATTTTTTCTTTCGGAATTCCGTACTTCTCCGCAAGCTTTGTAAATTCTCCCGTCGCACCGGTAAAAACTACAAAATGGACCTGCGGCTCTGCTTTAAGTTTTTCAGAAAAAAATTGAATCGTTTCTTCCGCGCACTGCCACGGTTTCGCCGACCCACTGTAGCAATACACGATTGCGTCAGCGGGAATTCCAAAATGAGACCGCCCTTCTTCACGCCACGTTTTTACTTGGTCCTTGGAAATTGGATTGGGAATGTCAAAATCTGCAACGTCGATATTTCCCGCACGTGCTCCAAAGCTGTCGCACAAATAATCACGAAGTGCGGGGCTCACTGTTTCAATTTTTATTGCGTTACTTCTGTAAACTTTTTTTTCGAGCTGTTTTAGCATCCAGACAAATGGTTTCCGCATCGTCCATTTCAATTTGCTGCCTCGCGAATGCGTGAATCGATATTCTTCTGCACATAAACCGCGTGCCTGCACAACAAGGTTGGACTTAACCTTTGCCTTCATCGCAACGTATCCAGCGAGTGGTCCACGCGCAACGATCATTGTTGGTGAAAACCTTTCTACAACTTTGCGAAATTTTAAAACGGCACCCCACAAAGTCCACCGACCAAAAAATGGATAGCTACGTTCAACGAAATATTCGAGCCGCGAGTGCCCTGGCAGATTTTTCAAATCCACATCTTTTGGTTGTCGCTCAAAAGTTACCAGCGCCGCGGTGCGGGATTCATCCTCGTCAAGCCACTTTATGAGTGGAGCACAAACCTGGCTTTTGAAAACAGAATTGCTAACACCATCACAAACAATCCAAAGAAAACGCTCCATTTATTTCCCCAAGGTTACAGAACGGCGGCACTCTGATATATTACCATCATTAAATTCTAAAAATCGGAAGGCATTTTTATGTACCAAATATTGGTTTCACTTGCGATCGGAATGATTGCTGGGCTCGTATATTCGTATTTATTCCATGACCACAAAGAAACAACTTCGACGCCCGACACTAGACCTCCGATGCAAATCGCCATCGAAAAAACAATATCGCAAGTTGGAGCAATTATTGCCTTCGCATTTCTCATCCAGAAGACCTACCTTCAGATTATCCCGATGATTGTTGGGTTTATCCTCGCACTTCATAACTTCTCAACGGCAAGACGCATAAGGTGTGACAACCCACACGGAAGGCCCTAACAACCTGCATCATTGCGTCCAAGCAGCGCACGTAGTAATCTAAGCCCGACCTTCATGGATATTGAAAAAGCTGGGTCCCGTAATGTTGTACATTGTGGCCATTGTAGCCGGAGCCATCGTTGGGGTTGCTTACGCGATTCTGTTTCTCCTTCATGCACGCCAAAGAATTGCTGCAAGAAATGAAGGCAAACCAATCTCAACGAAGAACATCATTTTGTCATCGTTTGTCCGACAGGTTTTTCTCTTCGGAACACTTGCTGCTCTAGTCTGGCTCATAAAACTTCCAGTGCTCCCCGTCTTCATTGGCTTCTTTCCGGCATTCTGGATTGTGAGTATAAAGATGGGGGGAAGCAGTGGAATTTGAAATATTTGATTATCACGATATAAGACCACTTGCAAAATTTGGACTCACCGGAAACTTCTGGACGATCAACCTCATGACAATAATTTACACCTGGGCCGCAATGGCAATGATCGCTGGGCTCGTTGGTCTCACATTGTATTTCATTCGCAAACCGGAAAACCGTTTTGTCTTTGCGCTGAAAACCGTGGTCGACTTTCTCGCCAACCTCACAACAGAAACTCTGGGCTTCTTCGATGAACAAATTTTTTATTTCACCGCGGGAATTTTTCTGTTCACACTTTCGTGCAACCTCGTGAGCCTAATCCCGTACATCGATGAACCCACAAAGGATTTGAACACCACTTTGGCGATCGGAGCTGCCAGCTTTATTTTTGTTCAATACCAAGGCTTCAAAAAAATGGGGCTCAAGCACATAAACGAATACATGGAGCCTGTGTTTTTTTTGTTACCCCTTAACATCATAAGTGAACTCGCAAAAATTGCGTCGATGGGCTTTCGACTTTTCGGAAACATTCTCGGCGGTTCGATCATCATGATGCTTGTCATGGTCATCATGGAAGCACTGCGTGGACAATTTATCGTGTACGCAATAATCACGGCTGTCGCAGCGTTTGTGTTTTACAAATATTGCAATATCCACAAGTACTCAAGATTGAACAAATTGATGGTTGCTGCAATCGGAATCCTCGTTATCTTTCCATGCTTGCAAATTTTCTTTGTGCTCATGGAGGGATTGATTCAAGCTTTTGTTGTTGCAATACTCACACTCACATACACATCACTTGTCATAAAAAATGAAGACGAAGTTTCCGTCGAAGGAGTAGGCAAATGATTGATCCAGCTTCAATGCGCTACGTCGGCGTTGGAATTGCGACTGCTCTTAGTTCGATTGGTTCCGGCATTGGAATGGGAATCGCCATCTCGGGAACCATCGATGCCACAATCCGCCAAGCTCTTTCGCAAGATCATATTACCCGAATCCAAATCGTCGGCTTGATCTTTATCGAGACGACCGCAGTGCTCTCATTGGTTTTCGCCTTCATGATGCTTTTCGGAAAACCATTCGTCGGAGAATGGGGTCCCGGACTCGCGGAACTCGGGCTAGGGCTTAGCATCGGACTTGCGGCTTTCTCCGTTGGCATCGCATCAAGTTGGGTTGTAAGAGCCTCCGGCAATGCTGTTGCACGACAGCCATTCTTCGCACAAAAAATTACAACCTTCATGGTCGTGCTGCAGTCACTTATCGAAGCCCCGCTGATGTTTGCGTTCATCGTTATGCTTTTGATTCGCGGAGAACTTTCAGAGCACACCACGCTTGCCGAAGGAATAAAATTTTTCGCAGCGGCAATGAGCATCGGGCTTGGGGCAATCGGACCGTCAATCGGACAGGGATTCCTTTCATCGGCGGGAGCTGAAGGCATTGGAAAAAATCGAGATGCGTATGGAAAAATATTTTCTTTCGCAATAATCAGCGAAGCATTCATTGAAACCCCAGTTATTTTCGCCTTGGTGATTTCTATCACATTGATCTTTCAAAAAATTCCGGTAGGCTTCGATCCGATGTCGGCACTCATTTTCCTCGGCGCACCAATTGCAATTTCGGTTGGTGCAGCGGGTTCAGCGATCAGCACGTCACGTGTCGCAGCAACAAGCTGTTTACAGGTCGCACTTAACACGGACCTTTACAGCTCGCTAATGAGGCTTACACTACTAAGCCAGGTAGTGATTGAAACATGCGGGATCTTTGCACTGGTCGTGGCACTCATGATTATCAGCGGGATGTCCTAGCGCAAGGATCCTTTTGGAGAAAGGGAGTTCCTAAATGCATGTTGCTTATATCATCACGAAGCTTGAGCTTGGTGGTGCTCAAAAAGTTTGCCTTTCGCTGAGAGAAGGATTACAGCGCGACGAAATCTCCGTCAGCTTAATTTCTGGAAGGGAGGGGCCGCTTGTTCCCGATGTTGAAGGACAAGAAGGGATTCACCTAATCACATCAATCAAACGGGAAATTGGTTTCTTCTCTATATTTCGAGAAGTTAAAGCATTTCTCAAAGTCATCAAGACCCTGAGAAAGATCAGGAAAGAAAATAAAAATTGCGTCGCACACACGCACAGCACTAAAGCCGGAGTCTTCGGTCGATGGGCGGCATTCTTTGCGGGAATCAAACACCGAGTTCACACAGTGCATGGATTTGGATTCCACGCAGACCAAAGTAAACTTATCTGGTTGATCGTTTACCTGTTCGAACTTTTTACAGCACCAATCACCAGCCACTTCGTTTGTGTCTCAAGCGCAGATCGTAAACTCGGGTCAAAAATTTTACCGTTCTTCAAGCGACGTAGCTCCGTCATTCGCGCAGCAGTAGACTTTCACATATTTCAAAAATCAGAGCTACATAAATTTCCGCAGGGAAAAGATCCGTTCATCATTGGAACCGTATCGTGCTTCAAGCCGCAAAAAAATCTTCTGGATCTTGTCGAAGCATTCGCTATCGCAAAGAAACAAATCCCCGGACGTGCACTTGAACTTCATGTTCTCGGAGATGGCGTCATGCGACCACAAATCGAAGCCAAGATAAAAAGTTTTGGAATCGAAAAAGAAGTTAAACTTTTGGGATGGCAAAGTGACGTTGCCAAGCATCTGCACGGCTGGCACTTGATGGCAATGAGCTCTTTGTGGGAAGGATTGCCATGCGCAGTCGTCGAGGCACGGCTAAGTAAAATTCCTGTTGTTGCGTACGACGTTGGCGGAATTTATGAAATCATCAAGGACAACAAAAACGGATTCCTAATAAATCCAAAAGATATCAAGGGACTTGCCGTTAAACTTGCACGCGTAGCATCAGACGAAATCACATACAAATCAATGTGCCGCTACGGAGACGACCTTGATGGATTCAGCTTGGAAAAAATGGTAGCGCAGCACGAAGAACTTTATCGTAGACTTACAGGTGAAATTCAACAAGCAGCGGGGGAATGCGAGAAATAATATTTGAGAAAGGGGTCCGCCGTTAGGTTGCAAGTTGTTTTTACATCTTCACCTAAGGCGCAAAAATTTAGTGCGTATCGTGGGAGAAAAACGATGCACAAGAGTACAAGAATGGTCGTCACCGGAAAAGTTGTTGGTGTCGGCTTAGCGGAACATATTAAATCGAACGCAGAAAAATTAAAAATCGAAGGAGTCGTACAACGCGCACCGGGCAACGCCCTCGTGGTTCTCGCCTCGGGAACTTCCGACGACCTCGAATGTTTGATCGATGAAATTTACACAGGAAACAAAAAAGCCGCCGTCGAAAATGTCGCGATCAGCCCAATGGTAACCCACAAAGACTTTCACGGGGTATTTCGCATTATCGAAAACGAACACGACTAGTTCTGGAAGATTGGTAGCCTCAAGGGGAATCGAACCCCTATTTCTGCCGTGAGAGGGCAACGTCCTAACCGTTAGACGATGAGGCCACATTCCGGGAAGAGCCCAGAGCCAAGAGAGTACAAAAAAGGGTAAAAATAGTAAAGTAGCCCTAACGGCCCTAGGTTTTTTTCCGAACACAATGTATTTCAGACTTTTGATTATCTCCATGCTTGCAAGCCTGTCACTGTGCCAACAAACCGCGCACGGTAGCTTTTTGGCGACCCTCACGAAAAAATCTGACTTTCAAAAACTAATCAAGCATGGACGCCCGTTCAAAGTTAGCGCCGTAACATTCGCCGCCGACGTCCCAATCGATGAAACCGAGATGTTGTACCTGTCTGGAATCAAGAATGGTGCCACGATATCGCCAGCACAAGTAGAACGGGCAAAGTCAGCAATCGCAAAGAAGAATCGCTTTCGTAAAATTGAGATCACAATAAAACGGTCCGACGATAAAAAAACCTCGCTGCACTTTACCATGAAGGCCAACTGGACGGTGAACGGAATAAAAATTTCCGGGATCATGTGGGGGAAAAACAGCTATCTCAACTTGTACGCAATGCAGCCAGGGGACGTCTTCTCAACAAAAAAACATAAAGCGTCCATTGTAAAAATCCAATCCGCCCTTGTAGACAAAGGCATGCTCGACGCACAAATCTCTGAAACTTTTTCATACGACGAGACAAGCAAAACGGTTTCTGTGAACATCAACATAAAACCTGGAGCTAGTGCACAAATTGAAACGGTCCAATTCGAAATCCACGGAACAAACAACGTCGCCCAACTCCCATCTTTTACATCTTTAAAAAAGGAAATGTCCGGCGCAATTTCAAGCAAAGAACTTCTGGAAAAGTTTCGGGAAACCGTTTCCAGCACACTGTGGACAGCAGGACTTCCATACACAAAACTAAAGATCAGCTTTGCCCCAAAGCACGGAACCTCCGGCAGTCTGATCTGCCGCGTAAATCTTGTCGGAACAAAATTTGAGCTGCGCGGAAATTGTGCGCTGAGTGCACTGTCGATTCAAGAAACGATCTTTCCACCAGAACACAACCATCTTCTTTCCCGCCCGCAACTAGCCGCCGATCGAATTATTGCGGAATACTACACCAACGGTTTCTTGGAAACGAAAGTCACCACGGAAACATCAGATGGCTACATTCACTTCCTCATCGCAGAGGGACCAAGATCACGAATAAAAAATA
>JABIAA010000082.1 GCA_018656485.1 bacterium
ATAACCGTTTCTCCAGATCCAATTTTTTTAAAAATTTATCGCCCCTTCGGACGCGGCTGCCACTACGGCAGATTCTATGAGTGTAATTAAGCTCCATAGAAATCGACAAGATTTTTTCAAATAAACGGACTGCAGAATATTCTACGGAGTTCTTTTTGCACACTGTGAAGACAAAAACGAAGGCTCAGCCTTCACCCGCAGCACAGCTTGTCGCTTGACTCGTTGTGTGTGTTGTGAGGTCGAGTTAAAAGTTTCTGGCGGAGAGGGAGGGATTCGAACCCTCGATCCCGGTTTCCCGGAATAATCGCTTTCGAGGCGACCGCATTCGACCACTCTGCCACCTCTCCTAGATGTGAAGATATTAACAATTGTCCCCGTTCAAAGCAAGCCAAATGCCTTGTTGCGGATGGTAAAAATGTAATCCTGTGACCAACCAGCCTGCGCACAGGGCTGCGCCCGCGAGCGCCTACTCGCTGAAGGCGTTTGTGATGTAGTTAATTTGTGGGTCTTGGTCTCCGAGGATAAGTGCAACGTCGAATCGCATGACGTGGTTGCTGCAGTCGAATTCGCTTGAGAACATTTTTGCCGTTTTAATTAAGCGTTCTTGTTTTGTCCGGGTGATGACTTGTGAGATTGGAAAGTACTTACTTCGGCGTGCTTTAACTTCAACAAATGAGATCACGTTGTCTTTAGATGCAATGATGTCGATTTCGCCGTAAGCGGATGTGTAGTTTTTTGCGGTGATTTTAAATCCTTGTGACTGTAACCACTCTGCAGCGAATTTCTCACCAAAGTCTCCAAGTCCTTTTCTGCGTGCTCTGTGCGAATTACTTGCTGTGATCATGCGTTGAATATGCCTTTCATGTTGCCAAGTCCCTCTGCCATTCTTGTAAATTGCGATTCTGGAAATTTATCTGAGAGTGTATCCAAAATGTCGCTTCGCTCATCGTTCTCATCGAGGTAGTGTGCGAGTTTACATTCGAGGTACAAGATTCTTGCTTCAAGTGTAGGATTACCCTTCAAATAATTTTCTCTCAGGTAGTCTATACGTTTTCGAGCAGATGTGAACTTCTTTTGCCTCAAGTATGTACTGAAAACATAAACCTCTTTATCAACCAGCCTGTTTTCACAGGTTAGCTTTATGTTCGCAACTTCTTTAGAGTGTGCCTTGAAGTCCGAATTATTTAAATATTTTGCGCACAGCTTAAGTGTTTTTTGTGTGTCCGTTGCGTCGCACTCGCTGCTGATTTTTAGTGTTTGATAATACTTTGCCATGATGGCTTGGTGCTGGCATTCTTCAACGCGTGAGTCGGATGGAAACATTTTTGCAAAGTTTCTGTAGAGTTTGTATGCCGATTCGTGCTGATTAATTTTCATATGAACATCGGCGAGTTCAATTTTGAAGTCTCCGATTTTACTGTGGTCGGCGTGCTCAGACACAATCTTTTCAAGCTGCTGTGCTGCGGTGTCGTAGCGTTCACTTTTTAGAGCAGTATTTTTTATTTCTATAAGTTCCCGGAGGGAAGCGTCTTTCTTTTTTGCTTCTGCTGCTGCAACGGTCTGAACGCTTGGAGGTTCGACCTTTTTTACTTGTGGTTTTGCTTCAGCCAATTTCTTGGTCGGAGCTTTCGGTTTTTCGATTTTTTTTACTGCAGTGATTTTTTTAATTTTTGGTTTCAAAGCCTTTGGAGAGTCTTTTTTTACTCCACACCCTGCAAGGGCCAAGAGTCCTGCGAATAAGACCGTTACATGCTTTTTCATTTCATACTTTCGGTAAAGGACAAGCCAACCAGCCAGCCTAGGGTAGCACATTATTGTACAGGGGTAATTTTAGGGTAATCGAGTTTAAAAGTCGATTGAAGGTCCAGTTGTCCCCTTTTTGTAAAGTTTAGGGTGCCCCTTAGAAACATTGTCGATAATTTTCCACGCTTCCTCGACCTCATCGAATCTTACGAATATTGATTGGTCGCCGCCGACAACTTCGTTTAACAAGGTTTCGTATGATTCAGGCGTATTGATTCCTGCTGCGCTGTTGTGAACGAATCTCATTTCTGCGGGGGTGATGTCGTATTGTGTTCCTGGGGCTTGGGCGTTAATTGCCATTGAGAAGCCTTCGTTCGGCTCGATGAAAATTCTGAGTGTGTTTGAAGGGATTGGACAATCTTCCGTGAACAAACAATCAGGTTTTTTGAATTCTATATTGATAACAGTTTCTTTTGCTTCCAGATGTTTTCCTGTGCCAAGCATGAATGGCACACCTTTCCACTGTGGCGTATTGACGCCAAGCTTGATTGCAGCAAAAGTTTCAGTCGTTGAGCCTTTTTCCACGCCGGGCTCATCCGCGTAGCCGTCGTATTGTCCGAGTGTGGAATCTTCGACCTTTATATTTTTTAGAATTTTAACCTTCTCGTCACGAATGCATTCGCCGCGAAGTTTTTTGGGAGCATCCATCGTGATCAATGTTAGAAGTTGCAACAGGTGGTTTTGGACGATGTCTTTAAGTGCGCCTGTTTTATCGTAGAATTCTCCGCGTCCCTCTATGCCGATTGCTTCATTCATTGAGATTTTAACTGACCGAACAGAGTCCTTGTTCCACAGTGGCTGAAGGAACCGGTTGGCAAAGCGCAGCATCAGTATATTTCCGACGTGCTCTTTCCCGAGGTAGTGATCGATTCTGAAAATCTGTGACTCGTCGAATGCTTCTGCTATTTTTTTATTTAACGCACGAGCGGATTTGAGATTGTGTCCGAATGGCTTTTCGTAGACGAGGCGGTGCCATGGCTCTTTGCATCCGTCGCCTTTACACGATCGCTTTGCTATGCCGCTGCTTGCTAGTCCGTGTGTGACATCGTTGAACAGCTCAGGAAGTGTTGCGAGGTAAAATAATCGGTTTCCTGGAAGCCCTAGTTTTTTTTCTATTGCAGTTATTTTTTCTCCGACCGAAGTGTAGCCATCGTGGTCGGTAAAATCGTGTGATATGCAGAAGAAGCTGTTGCTAAGCTTGTCCCATACATCAGCATCAATATCGTGGATGAATTGGTGGGATGATTCGAAAATTTCAGCCGGGGATACTTTGCTGCGTGAGATTCCAATGAATGCGCATTTTTCAAATTTGTTTTTCTGAAGCAGGTGATAAAAAGCTGGTATTAATTTTCTGCGGGTCAGGTCGCCTGTGACTCCGCAAATAATAAAAGTCGGATTTGCCATCGTGATGAATTCCTTTATGCCATGCGAATGTATGTCTCTATGGTAGCAAAAAAGAGTTTATTCTGGGCTATGTTGCTATGCGAGCCGCTAATTCGCCTGTTTCTGCGAAGTCCTTACCGTCGAGTTGTAGCTGCGATAGATTTTTATTGTAAGTTTCGAGTAAATCCAAAATATGGCTTTCACTATATTCTTTTTCGTACAGGACGGATTCTCCAAGCGATTCATTTACAAAAAAGTTGATCGTTCGCCCACACCAACCCTTCGTTTGTTCGACGATTTTCTTAATTGTGCTTTCGCAGAATTGTTCATTGCCAAGTAGATTTTTCTCTAGAAGGTTATCTATGAGTATCTTTTTTCGCGATTCGTCATTAGGCAATCCAATGTAGATTACTTTGCATCGAGTGATAAAAGCCGGATCGATTTTCAATGTGTTGGTTGTGAATATGATAATATTTTTGGAAAGAGCATTTCCTCCAGTCCACGCTTTGACTTCATCAAGCACTTCTTGTGTGGCAACGTCGTCTGGATTTGCACTGGCCAATGATGTGATTTCGTCAAACAAGTAAACACGCCCTTGACGTCGCGCGATGTACTTAAATAGTTTTCGTGCTTCGTTGATGTGCTCGCCACGGCGTGCAAAGTTTTTGAAACTACCACCGGTCAGCATGTTGAATGGTGCATTTCCGAGTGCCTTTGCAATGTATTGCGCGAACATTGTTTTTCCCGTTCCACCGGGACCGTAGAGAATTAACGGTTGGATTTCGATTTTTTTTCCAGACTTCCTGTTGTGTATAATTGCGGCTCGTGCACGGGCCACGTATGAATCTAGTTGTTTTTTCACGTCACCTTCAAACACAGGCGTTTGAAAATCCTTTGTTTTTTTTCCGGGGTTGATCATAAGTGCTGGTTTCCCGATTCGTTCCTTAAGTTGGTTTATTGCGATTCCTGTGAGGGCGACTGCGACGATAAGTGCAACAACGGGCAATATTGTTTTTGCTGAGGAAATGCATATTTCGCCCCATGTTTTTTTCTTAAGGGTTCCAAAGGCGTCTTTAAGGCCGTCTTTAACTGTTCCTCCAAGGTCTCGCAAGCCGGATCTAAATTCCTTTGCTATGTCAGAATTTTTCAAACCTTCGAGGTATTGGTCCATCCGATCTCCGAAATTCTGATTATTTCTCCCGGAGTTGAACGAGAAATTCGGCATTGATTGTGGGAAAGAGCTTTGCGCTTGAGGTAGTATTTGCTCCTTGACTGCCTGCAAAAAGTCCGGATCGCCTAGCATTTGAATTTGTTCTGACGTAAGTGCTGGAAGGGTTGAGCTTGTTGTAACGATAGCTAACAACGTCATTTTTATTACTTTTACAAGACGATTTTTTTTCAACAATATCATTTCTGTCCTTCAAATTTTTTACGGGAAGATTCAGAAGTATTTATTGTATGTAGCCCCCTTCAACTAGATTTTTGGCAACGATTTTTGCAACATCGGCTTTCTCTTGTTGCTGCTGCATCAAGTTGGTTGCCGTAAGGTTAGCCATTTCATACAACCACTGTGGTTTGTCTCCGGAAGCAGCGGTGCCGCCTCTCTTGATTCGGTTGTACTCTTCCATCCCCTTTGCAACGATATTTTTGAATTCTTCGGATTGAAAAAATTCTGCTTGTGCCGCTTGAATTATTTCCATGTACTGTTGATTGTGATTGAGAAATGCCTGCATTTGTACTAATTCTTCCATTGCACTTGGATTCAACAGTGCCTCTAGGAACAGCTCTGGTTCTGATAGCAATGCTTCAAGTTGTTCAGGAGTCATTTTCAGAGCTCCTTCGATAATATCACCAACGATGCGTGCGATATCGGATACAACCGCGGAAAGCCTGTCGAATTTTCCTGACAGGATGAAATCCAAAAATTTAATGTAGCCTCGCATAAAAGCCAGAAGCTTTTTGAGTCGCTCGAGCGTCTTCAATCCAAAAAATATGAAATACTCTGTTTGTGCTTCAGCTATGCCAAAAGCTAGTTCTTCGATTATATCGTCCGTCATAAAACATTTTGGTAAAAATGATAACAGCACGGCTTTGTTTGATGAGAGCATGTGAGGCTTAGATGCCTTTTGAATTTCTACCGGTGGTGATGCAATGGAATTTGTGCCACTTGCAAATGCTGCAATTAGAATTGCGATTTTCACAGGGCGCAAAGATTCTCTCATCACGTGTTCCAGGATAAAAAGTATAACTTTTTCGTAAGTCTACGACTGTGTAAGAGAATATACTTTTTATTAAATCGAACAAATTTTTTTAACTTGTGAGTGTTGTTACGTGACTTGCGTGATTGAAGCTAGTTGCTTATATGTTTCTGCGGGCAAATAAAGTCCTTTTAATCAGCCATGCCACGTTAATGTATGTTTCTATGGTAGCAAAAAAGAGCTTGGTTACAGTAATTAAATGACAGTTTTCTTGGCTAGGTGTAAATCTTACGTAGTTGCCTGACGAACTATTAGTTCTCCGCTTGCTGCAAACTGTTCGCTATCAAATTGTAGCTGAGCGAGATTTCTGTTGTAGATCCCGGCAAGCTCCAAAATATGATCTTCGGTATATCGTTTTCCGTGCAAAATGTATTCTCCGAATGCTTCATTTACGAAAAAGTTAAGCGTTCGTCCACACCAGCCTTTTGTTAGCTCTGCTACTTTTCTAATGACTGTCTGGTTGAATGGTCCAACGCCAAGGAGGCTTCGTGAGCGAAGATTTCCAAGAAGTATTTTCTCCCGAGCTTCTACATTTGGCAGGCCAACGTAAATAACTTTGCATCGTGTTAGGAATGCAGGGTCAATTTTAAGGGTGTTGGTTGTAAAAATAATAATATTTTGGGAGAGGGCATTTCCTCCAGTCCACGCTTTTACTTCGTCAAGAACTTCTTGTGAGGCAATATCATCTGGATTGGCGGTTGCAAGAGATGCTATTTCATCGAATAGGCAAACACGACCTTTGCTTTGTGAGAGGAACTTAAAAAGTTTTCGTGCTTCGTTAATGTGTTCGCCTCGGCGTGCAAAGTTTTTGAAGCTGCCACCCGTGAGCATGTTGAACGGGGCGTTTCCCAATGCTTTTGCAATGTACTGTGCGAACATTGTTTTACCTGTTCCACCTGGACCGTAAAGAATGAGTGGCTGTATTTCTACCTTTGGCTGCGTGGATAATAGTTTTTTGTTATGGATCATCGCAGCTCGTGCACGGTTGATATACGAATCAAGTTGTTGTTTGATTTCGCCTTCAAATGTTGGGACCTCAGTTTTTACCTGTTTCCCTGGATTGATCATCAGAGCTGGTTTTCCGACACGTTCCCTTAGTTGGTTCATGGCGATTCCGACAAGGGCGACTGCAGTGATTAGTCCGACAACTGGCAATACTTTTTTTCCTGTAGCGATAATAATTTCGCCCCAGCTTTTGTCCCGAAACATGTTACTAATTCCGTCACAAACATTTGAGAATGTTTTTTCCGCAGTTTTTCCGACTCCTTCGAGGCCTTTTTCAAAATTTTTCCAAAATGGGGATTCTTCCCAGGCGCGATTGTTCTCTGGCTTGCTGTTGTTTTTGAACAAATCGCCGAAGGCATCCCCTAGACCATCAAGATTGAGCCTTGGGTCGGGCTGTTGGCTATATCTGCTTGGCATCTGCTGGCTTACCTGTTGTCTCACTTCTTGCAGAAAACTAGAATTGTTGAGGAGTATTTCTTGTGCCTCATACATTTGTGCTTGTGTTAATTTGGCCACTGATGTTGTGTTTATCGCTATGACAGCAAATAGAATAGAACCGAGTATTTTGAAAGTTTTATTTTTTGTTAACGAGGTCATTTGTTTTCTTTCGTTCTATTTTTGGTTCGATATCCACCATTCACTGAGCTTATTTTGATAATTGGGGTGGCGCAAAAGCCTGGGTTTATTTACGATAAACGGCTGTAAAAATTACTTTTTTCGGATGAGTTGGCGTGAATGGTTACCATGTGTAACGATCTCCCCTGAGTCGCTCGGCAACCCGTCCTGCAAAATTCTGTTCGCTTTGTTGCTGGAGGACTAGTTTTTGTGCGAATCGTTCGGCCATTTCTTGAGACCATTGTAGTTCGCTGTTCGTGCGAGTTGAGCTGCTTTTGGGCCGGAAGTTTCTTGGAGTTTGGTTCCACTCTTTCATGCCTTGAGCAACGATATCTTTAAAGTCTTCGGATTCAAAAAAGGCTTCTTGTGCTTTTTGCATCATGCTTGCATGTTGGCTTTGATTGAAAAATTCGTTGAGTTGTGAAAAATTTTCTTGGAATCTAGGATCGTTCATAAATTTCTGGATCAGTTCTGGCATTGAAAGAATCATGTTGATTTGTTCTGGTGTCATATTAGCAAGGGCATGGACGATCTTTGGGATTACTGGCAGAACGGCGTCCAAGGTATCAATAATTCTAGCAAAGCGGTCGGAGCAAACGAATTGCAAAGCTTCAATGTATTTTTTGAAAAACCCCCAAAATTTGTGGATTCGCTGCAACATTTTTATTCCGCTAAATAGCCGATATTCAAAATCTGCTCCAGCGATGCCAAATGCGAATTTTTCAATTATGTCGTCTGTAAAAAAACTAGGTAGAAATGCTAAAGCGAGAGTTTCTTTTGTTGTGAGCGAAGGCGCTTTGATCGTCTGCATTGGTTCTTTGATTGGCGCTGATAACGTCGTAGTTGTTCCGCCTGTAAGCACGGCGACCACTAAAAATGTAGTTTGTATCCGGGATGAAAATTTTGTCACGCTGTGGCTCCTGTATTTAAAGACATATTTTTCTACGAGTGGTGATTCTATAAGAAAAATGGCTTTTTATGAAATGGCGCAGAATTCTACGCTTTTATGTGTAAAAAAGCTTGTTCGGTTCGAGAGAACGTTTCAGTTGGGCACGTTTTTGGTGAGCATGTCTTTGAGAAGGGTGTGTCGATCTTTGCCCTTGTCGTTCTTCACGGTCATTGCGATCGCTCGTGATTCGCCGACTAGGATGCACAACCGCTTGGCCCTGGTGACGGCGGTGTAGAGGAGGTTGCGCTGCAGGAGTACAAAGTGCTGCATAAAAATTGGAATGATGACTGCCGGGAATTCTGAACCCTGACTTTTATGGATCGAGACTGCGTAGGCAAGGACGAGCTCATTGAGTTCTGCAAGGTCGTACGTGAGGCTTCTGGTTCCGAATTGAACAGTCGCTTGTTGGTCAGGAGTGTTGATTTCCGTCAGTGTTCCTAGGTCGCCATTGAAAGCGAACTTATCGTAGTTGTTGCGAATTTGCATGACCCGATCTCCAACTCGGTACGGGATTCCGAATCTTTCGATTTGCGGTTTGTCTGGAGAGGGTGGATTGAGAATCATTTGCAGCTCTTGGTTGATTCTTTGTGTCCCAGCAATTCCACGATTCATTGGTGTGAGGACGATGGCGTCTTTTGGATCAATTGATTGTTTTTTTAAGCCAGCGTCGTAGATCCATCTTAGTAGTGGAAATATTTCTTCTGGGTCCTTACGTTTAACGAAGAAGAAGTCTTTTCTAGCAGTGTCGTTGTGTGGGAACTCACCGGAGTTAATTTTGTGGGCGTTCATGATGATGAGGCTGTCTTGGGCCTGGCGGAAGATTTCGGTGAGTCGGGTTATTGGCACCTTGTCGGATGCGATGATGTCGTGGAGAACGTTTCCTGCTCCGACCGATGGTAGCTGGTCAACGTCTCCAATGATGAGTACTTGTGCATGTGCGGGAATGGCTTTTATCAATGCGTGCATTAAAAATGCATCAATCATTGATGCTTCGTCTATGATTAAAAATTCTGTGTCTAGTGTATTGTTTTCGTTGCGGGAAAAACCCATAAACTGTGGTGTGAACTCTAGTAGCCTGTGAATAGTTTCAGCATTCTTTCCTGTGCCTTCAAACATTCTTTTTGCTGCGCGGCCGGTTGGTGCGGTAAGGCGGTAGCGGACTCTCGAGCCTTCCAACAACGAGACCAGGCTTTTTAGCAAGGTTGTTTTTCCTGTTCCTGGTCCACCGGTGATTACAGAGATTTTGCTTTGTAGCGTCGTCATGATTCCGTGTTGTTGTCCCTCGTTGAGGCAGAAGGAGCTTTCATCTTTTGCTGCACGAATTTCTTTGTAAATTTTATCTAGGTCAAAAATGCCCCTGCTCTTCCCGGACAGCAGTCGTTCGATATTCTTGACGATTCCCATCTCAGTTCCGAAGTACTGTGGCAGTGTGAAAATGGTTTCATCTTCGAGTGATAGTTTTTTTAATTTGTTTGAATTGATCATTGATTCGATTGTGGATTCTATCAACTTGTGATGATTATCTATTTTTATATCCAAGAGCTTTGGAAGATTTTCGAAAAGTTCATCTTGTGTGATGTACAGGTGTCCGAACGTTGCATGGCTTGTAATCAAATGAAGAATTCCAGCATGGACTCTTTCCGGTGAATGCGTTCCGATTTCTAAGGAGATTGCTAGGGAGTCGGCCATCTTAAATCCAACGCCCCAGATGTCTTCCACAAGTTGGTACGGATTCCTTTTTAGAACGTCAATTGAGTCGTGACCGTATTTTTTAAAGATCTTTGATGCGAAGGCGGTCGTTACCCCCTTGGACTTCAGAAATACCATTACGCGTGAAATTTCTTTTTGTTCCTGCCATGCCGAAGCAATGGCATCAACTCTCTTTTCGCCAACGCCATTAACTTTGAGCAGAAGCTCTGGCTTCTTATCGATGACTTCCAATGTTTTTGCGCCAAATGCGCTGACGAGCCTTCCTGCAAGTTGTGGGCCAATCCCACGAATCATTCCCGAGCTCAGGTATTTTTCGATCCCGACAACATCGTACGGAAGTTCTTTGTCATATTCGGAGACGGTGAATTGCCGGCCAAATTTTTTGTGAAAGCCCCAGGTCCCACGCAGTGATACACGTTCGCCTTGGTGAAGGTCGGGAAGTGATCCTAGGATTGTGATTTTTGCACCGCCAGATGTTGTTAAAGAAAAAACGGAGAAGCCTGTATCGTTGGATCTGAAAACCAGCTTATCTAGAGTGCCAACGAGGGCATCTAACTTCGCTGATTTTTCCTGATCCAACAAGCTTCTCCGTTTTAGAGTTCTATATCGTTAGTTGTTTATGCCGATTTTGTTGGTCTTTGGGCTTCTTCTTGCTCGACGGTTTCAGTTTTAGTGTCTTCTGCTTTTTTGTCTAGGTCACCGAAGGCTTCGCTCATGTAGTTTTTTGCGGCATCGATTTCCTTGGTGGCTCCACTTGCTTCAATGATGCCTTTAAGTTTTGTAGAGTCTACGAGTTCGCTGAGAATCATTGCAGCCTCTTCAATCATCTGCAAGAAGTGCTTGTCCTTTTCAGTCGCCGTTTCAAAAGCGGCATCAAAGTTTTCGGCATTCATAAGGTACAATGCGATTTGGGATCTGCTTCCTTTGTTGGTCAAAATGTTGCTGATCTCTTTTTTAACAGAACCCGTCATGTGTGTCTTAGTTGCAAGTTCCTTAATCTTCTTAAGCAGCGGTTTGTACAAGGCCACCATGTTGGCTTTTTCTTGTTTGATCAATTCTTGCTTAAGAGCGTCAACGGCTTCTTTGCTTGAAATTATATTCTTGCTTTCAGCTTCACCGCCATCACTTGTGATGGGCTCCTTGGACTCAACTTCACCACCTTGGGTGGCTTCCTTAGGGCTCAAGTTTTTACGAAGCTTTGAAAGGACGTCAAATTTGGCTTTCAAAATCATAACGTTCTTGTACGAATCACTTAGGTCCTTAATGGCTTCAGCGTCCTTAACAAGAATGTTGTTAATGGCGAATTTAAACATTGTTGAGATGGCCATGACTGGGTTTGATCCAAGAGTCATCGCGGTCAAAATAATTAGCGCTTTTTTAGCAAAGTTTTTCATAGTTTCCTCCGGTTTTAAAACTCGAGCCTGCAGCTCATTGAGACCGTTGTTCCGCGCCCGATATTTTCCCTACCGATTGTGTAGTCACCCCACAGGGTGAAAGAGCCAGGATGCTTTACGATTTGCGAAGAGATCTCCAAGAAGGCAAATAACCTATGCTGTGTTGCGCGGGACCTTTTCGCATCATCCTCTACTAAATTACTGTAAATATCGTGAGTGGTAAAAACTTGTTCAAAATCTTCTTTGTTTTGCATAAAAAAGTCGTACCCCCCCCCAAATGTGCATTTATTCGTGATTTTTTGGGACAAAACCGTTGTAACATTAAAAATATTACCAGGAAATACTTCAACTTTAAATTCGCGCGGTTCAATGGCTATTTTTGTTATATCTGACGGGTCTTTTAATTTTATTACTCGATATTCGGTATTTGTTAGCGGATGCCCGAAAAAGCCGAAAAGTGAGAAACTCGTATTTTTTACAGAAACCGTAGATTCCATAAATGGCCCAAAAAGAAAGTTTTTGGTTCCAATTGTGGGCTCGGTCCCCACCGCATGTATCAAATTTATGAAGTTTTTCGCATAGTTGAATTCATCGCCAGTTTCAGAGGCTGAGTTCAAATCTTCAACAATGTCATCGAGGGACACATTTGTGGTTGCATCGGTTAAGCCGGCGTAGGATTTGTTTTCTCTCAAAAGAGAATCGATTGGCACGCTTGCGCGCAATCCAATACGACTTTTTATCGTTTTTAGATCTTTATGAGGGGCAAAGGCTGCGGAAAGGATTAAGTCCCCGACTCCTGCGCGAACTCTTACTTTTTCGATTGATTTTTTCAATTGTGCAGTTTGACTTTCGGTGAGCATGCCTTCGCCTTGCGAGAAGAAGTCACCGAGCTCTTCTTGTGCGTCCTTTGGCAACCAAAGGTGATGAGCGGTCACAGAGAGTGGTAGTGAGGCTCCAAGCGAAAACCATCCTGGGTGCCACACTCCACTTATCATTGTTCCGAGTGTGTGTGACATAAAAGTCATGTCGTCTAGAAGCTTTACAGCTTCCGGTGCAAACATTGTCAAAAGCTCTGTGCTCAATATTTCTTTGAAGACCTCTTTTCGTCGGCTGTCATTTGCGTAGAAAAGATTTGTTGTTAGTGCCGACGGAGTGTTGGTTAACATCTTGGTTGAGAAGATTGTCTGCAAGCTTCTATGTCGTGGTGGAATTGTTGTTTTCCACATTTTTCTTAGACTCACACTAAAGTCGTCTTCGTCATCGACGCTTCTATGGGTTAGCATCCCTTCAGGAAGAAAATCGCTTTCATCTGATGTGTCAAAAGAAAATGCTGGAATGCTGGCAGTAGAAATCAACAGAGAGAATAAAATTTTTTTTGCTATTGCATAGCGCATAATCGCCATGTTTAAAACTCCACATTTGTGTAAAGGGCTATTTTTCGATTGTTCGTGTGCCTGTAATTTTGTGTTTTCAGCCTTGTGCGCGCGGGTGATTATATTCGTATTGAAACACAGCAAGGTATACAAACTCGCGAATCAACTGTCAATTTTAACTTATTGTGACAATAAAAACTGTTATTTGTGAATGAATCTTGAGTCTAGGTTGTGCTCGAAAATTTTCAAGTATTAATGGAAAGTGTTTTGGGCCGCATTGACAATGCGGCTGTATCTACTTTAGAATCCTCATTGGCTACTTGCTTTTGTACTTTAGGGGCTCGAGATGTCGGCAGAAGCTGAGACAGTAAACTTTGTGAGAGTCGCCGCATGTATTGCTGCGGGGATTTGCATGGGGTTTGGGGCGCTTGGTCCATCCCTTGGTCAAGGGTTTATCGCTGGGAAAGCGTGTGAGAGTATTGGGAAGCGTCCCGATTCACTCAAGGTTGTTTTTCGGGCAATGATTGTTGGAATTGTTGCAGCAGAAACTTCATCCATTTACGCTTTCGTTATATCGCTCATGCTTATCCTGCTAGTTAAGTAGTTGGGTTAGCGACAAAGGTGACTGCAGATGCAGATTAACCTTACAATTTTAATTCAAGCGTTCCACTTGTTATTCACAATCTTTATTTTGAAGCGCTTGTTCTTTTCGCGAATTCTTTCCAGCCTAAACGCTGATCGGGCACATTTGGAAAATGTTGCAGAAGTGTGTGTTAAAGAAGAAAAAGAAATTGCGCATACGAAAGAGCTTTCTGAAGAAATGATCTTGTCATTTCAAGATCGTGTGAAGTGCAAAGACATGATCACAAGGCGACACCAAGTTTCGGATATTCAATCGGTTCAGCCGCAAGGTGGCGAGAGCGGGCTTTCAAGTGGAATCGCTGATGGCGTGGAAGTGGTCATAAAGAAGATGTCAGATGAATATTCATAGAGTCATTTTTGCAATTGCCAAGGTTGCCGTTGCCCATGTATTCCGTGTATTTTTGTTTATTCTTTTTGTTTATGTCCTCATAAAAATGTGGCGGCGCTATATGCAGCCAAGCTTGGATGAGATGCGTGAAGAGCGGGACAGTGCTGTTTCTGATTTGAATTATAAGGCGACGACCCTAGAAGAACAAAACAAAAACATGCGAGTTGAACTTGTGGCAAAGCGAGAGTCTCTGACGTCGTTAGAGGCGCGAGTACATGAGTGGAAGAGGCGGCTGAAACTTTCGGAGCAAACTGAAATTGATGAGCAAGCAAAAATAGCGAAAGCCCTCTTTGAAAAACGTCAGCTTACTGCAAAACGAATTGCAGATTCGGAAGAGTTGCAAGAAGTTGTAAGGAAGGTTTTTGACAAAGCTTCTGTGAGGCTTTCAGATAAATATAATGGAGATCCAGGACAGCGCGCGTTGCGGGGAATTTTAGATGGCGTTATTGATGGGCACTAGGGAGAAGTCTTGTGTATGTACGGCTTGCAATAAGATCTAAGAGATACGCACAAGCATTGGTCAATGTTTGTGGGAAAGATTTCAGCGACAGCCGGATCGAGGGACTTGAAAGATTTCATCGGTTCCTGATCAAGAATAGATTTTTCTCCCTCCTGCTTCTTACATCATCAGTTTCTCCGGAAGATAAAAGAAAAGCCCTTGGAATTTTGCTGACTAGGTTTAGACTCGGAGATCCGGAGAAAAGGCTTGTCGATGTTTTAATTGCTCGCAGAGATATCGCATTGCTGGACAAAGTGATCTTACAAATGATTGTAATTGGTCGTGAAATCCGGGGAGAGGCGAGATGTAAACTTCTTGTTTCACATCGCATTAGCGGGGAGAGAGTTGGGGCATTGGTATCGTTTGTTGGAAAAAAACTTGGACTTAAGCTTGTGCCGTGCCTAGACATTGATAGAAAATTGATCTGCGGAGCAGTGGTTCGCGGAGAGTGGTTTCTGTGGGAAAGATCTGTTGCAAGGGATCTTATGGGATTTAAGCGTTCTGTGTTAGCTCGAGGGTTGTATGATTCGTAAAAGCGTAGACATTGTCTCTCTCCTCGAAAAGGCTTTTACCCATACGCCTTCAGATAAGATCGAAGAGATTGGCACAGTAATTCAGGTTGGCGATGGGATTGCTCGTGTGTATGGTCTCACAAATGCCGCGTACGGCGACCTCGTTTCTTTCGAGGGCGGAAACGCTGGCATGATTCTTGACCTGGATGAAGATTTTGTTTCTGTTGTCGCGTTTGATAATTCAATTCCAATTGTTGAACAAGAAATAGCCAGGCGCGATGGTGATATTTTAAGAGTGCCGGTTGGGGAGTCCC
>JABIAA010000009.1 GCA_018656485.1 bacterium
ACCATCGAAAAAATCCATGACCGCAGCAACAAGAATCAACTCCGCAGCAATCCGAAGATTTCCCCTCAGCACTGCAATCAAAGAAAGAAAACCACACGTTGCATTAAGCAAAGTGAAAATACTTGGAAGCACGACACGCTTGCACCTGTCGCGAAACTCTGGCGGAAATTCAATCCGGTGACTACCGAGTTGCATCGCACACCCCTAGCCGACTATTACTTTGCTACGCTTACTTTAGCATGCCGCAGTACCGTGTCGTGAAGCGTGTAGCCTTTTTCGACAACTTCAACAATGTCGCCACTTGCCTTTTCCGCAGCAGGAACCTGGACGAGCGCTTCGTGAAAGTGTGGACTGAATCGACCGGAACAATCGATCTCTTTGACTCCCATATCATCAAGAGTCTTCCAAAGCTTCTTGTTGATAATTCTAAAGCCCTCGAGCCACTCGCTCTCTGTAGCCAAGCCATCAGAAGCAGAAATCGCACGATCGATGTCATCAACAAAGGTTAAAAACTTTTTAACAACCGAACATTGCGCAATATCAGCCCACTCAGCTTTTTCTCTTTCGACACGACGCCGAAAATTTTGAAAGTCAGCAGAGATCCGCAGGACTTGCTCCTCGCACGATTCAGGCTTCTTTTCCACAACTTCAGCAACTTCCACAGTCTCGTCAGTTGCGTGCTCGTCGTTTTGCTTATTTTCTTCCATAAATAACTCCAGAATTCAAACCCTAATTTGAGCCCCCATTGTGTTGAATTCTAGCACACCTTCGCGTTTTTGGCGAGATACAAAAAGGCCGCCGGAATCCCGACGGCCCCCAAAATCTATGTGATCTGTTTATTTTTTCTTTCTTTTGGCAATGAACCCTCCATCACACTTCTCAACATTTTGGACGGATAGCTTCATGCCTCGATCCACAAGAGCTGCCTTCTCTTTCTTGAGCATTTCAAACAGGTTGGCCTGTTCAGGCGGAAGCGGTTTTCCTCCAATAATCTTCAGAGGATCAATTTTTGCTCCGCCGTCAGGACCAAGAAGTAGCTCAAGTTGCGCAAGCTGATCAGGACCAAATTTATCATCCGCAATTATATCTTCAAGGCCTGTGCCAATGATCAGCTTCTCAAGTTCTTCTGTGATCACTGCATCCCGATCTTCGTCTTTTGGACTCTCAATTCCAAGGGCAGCTTGCAACAACCCAAGAACCTCATCTTTTTCGCCACCTGAAAGCTCCCCAAGAAGCCCTGTGATTCCTTCAGGAATCGCTTCTAGGCCTGTCCCCAACTGCGGCAACACATTAACAGCCTCTGCTTCCGGAAGCTTCATGTCGGAGACTGCCTCGACCGCAGCCTTGATAGAATTAACGAATGCTGTAACCAAAGCTGGCAAACCGGCAACAAGCACACCAACCCCAATTCCACCAAGGGCGGTGGATGCTACGGCCACCCCCACAGGGACACCAGCTCGTACAAAAAACTGAGTACAGAACGTGCAGCAAAATTTTCCCCAGCATTCGCCGCTGCACTTGGCGCAGCAACAAAACTTACTACAGCAATCTTTACAGCACGCACATCCGGCATCAATCTTTGGAACAAAAGATCCGCCCACGCCAAGCAAAACCAGAACAACTAATAATTTTTTCATCCCCTGATCCCTTCTCACAAGAACAACATTGCTCAACAAAATTTACTTTCACCTACCTTCCGGCGTAAAAATAAAACGTAAGCGTCACGCGCATCGAGAAAAGAATTTTTACACGCGCAGCCTAAGAACACGCTGCACAGAATACATCCACAAGCCGTCACTCCCCAACAGATTGAGGCAACGTCTTTCCGAAAAATAAAAACGGTAATTAATTTTACGAAGAAAGCTCATAAACTCTAAAAAGAGTCGGTTTTATGATTTTTGTTTCTCAGGCAACCCAAGATAAATTTTAGCAATATCTGGAAAAGTTTTTTCCAATCCATCAACTGCCGGAAAACATGGCAGACAGTTCAACAACATGATGATGGTTAAATCCTTCTCCAGAAAGTGATATGTATGTGAAAAAAATCCTTCAAGACAACCAGCTTGGCAAAAAGCCGTCAAACTTTTTGACTAAATTGAAAAAGCACGATCCATTGGAGCAGGACGATCTGGATCCAAAAATTGTTCGATGGTGACATCAGAAAAATCTTTGTGCACCAAACCCTCGGGCAGACCAAACCACCACCCAACATATTCGGTCAACAGCGGCCTTATGGTTTCGTTAACAAGCCCGAGCATCTTGCGATTAAATGCCTCGATTCCGCCTGAATCAAAAGCACCACGAAGCTCAGATCCACGAAAAACCAGGTTGCGAACTTTATCAAGTTTCAAAAAACTGCAAACCATTCGTCGGACTTCACGGATTGCACGCCAGTCAAGTTCAACCCACGCACTCCTCAAGGCAACTGTCCTGGAGAACGAATTGTTTCTCGAAAAAACATCGTGGTCACTGACATAGAAATCAAAAATTTCATGTAGTCGAATATCATTCCAAAGCCATGGTTCCTGTTTTATGAAGGGACCATTGTAAGCACTGTGGATCCCGGCAAAAATCATATGTGCAGCAACTCCCCACAAACTTGTAATCGCACGCCGCTTCATATCATCATCAACAACAATTACATTCCGAGACTCTGTCGAAAACTCACGGTCCATAGCCATAGAAATTACAATATCGGAAATCTCTTTTAGTAAATGTAGTCGGTTGTTGATGTCATTCAAATTTTTCACCGCCTTGTCATGATCACGATGCATTAAATTTCTCATTGGATCAGCAACAGGACATTGAAGCATTCTAAGCTGTGCGGTGAAATCTATACAAAACTCAAGAACAGCCGCAGAAAACCCAAGCCGAAGAAACCGAGCTGATGGATCACCCCATTCCCCACCCAAATACATATCCGTCCGGCAAACACTTCCCTTAATCAATGCCATGTCATAAACCAATGATTCAAACGTCGAGAATACCCTACATACAGGCCCGGACAAAACCGAATGTTTATCTTGTCGCTGAACAAAATTTAATCGCTCAGAGCCGAAAAACGTTTTCTCACCACTGTCCCTCTTAAAAAGAATTGAGCAAAACCTCTGCAGCTCGATACGACATTGACACTCACCATTCCAAACCCGATCAAAAAGGTGTTGTCGTCTTTTTTTAAATTGTTGAAATAGCTCGTCAGGATGCTCGGAAATCGGAAATCCAAAAACCGAATAAAGCACGCCCGGCGGACACAGCAAACAAAGAGAAAGCAGGCACAATCGTTTGATCTTAGACATGACGGAACTAAAGGTAAGCCTCATTGAATTGACCGTCAGTGTTGTACATTTTACTGTTTTTTACAAGGCATTTCAGCTTAGTTATTATTTTGACTTCGCAGTAAATCTGGAGCAGTCTAGACAGACATCTAATCACAAACCCCCTTATCGGGAGCCACCACAATGCTTCCAATCTTTGCGAGCTTCTTTTTAATTGGTAGTTCAATTGCAGCGAACAAAGCACTGCTTTTCACGCTACCACCGATCCTGTTCGTCGGAATTCGAATGACAATTGCAGGACTTGTCGTAGTCGCAATGAAGTCCAGAACTTACATCCGGCGCGGGCTTCACAGAATTTGGCAGGACGCAGGAATCCTCGCAATCACCTCTGGAACAAATTTGGTAATGTCGCTTTCAAAAGCCTACGCATATAAAAATTCTTTTTCTTCAAAGATCGCTTTTTTGTGCAGCATCGACCCGTTCGTTACAGCATTTTACGCATACATTCTTTTTGGAGACCGTTTATCTTGGAAGCAACTTATTGGCGTGTGCATCGGATTTCTCGGAACAAGCGTTTTGATCTTTCAAAGTTCACCACTTGAATCAACGCTCAAAGCTTTCAGTATTTTCTCGTGGCCAGAACTTGCAGCAATTTTCTCTGTATTTGTAGGCCGCTACGGCTGGATAAAAGTACAACAACTTTTAAGAACAGAAAGATACCAGCCGCTGGAAATTAACGGTATCAACATGACACTAACAGGAGTTGCGTGTCTGTTTGCCGCATGGGGTTTCCATGAAACCGTCGGACTCAACTTCACTGTGACATCCAGTACATTTGGATTGTTGGGATATTCGATAATCGCTGGAAACATTATTGGATTCGGGATCTTCGCATATGTCCTCAAGCACTACAACATAACTTTTGTATCACTTGCAGGATTCACGGTTCCGATCATCGTATCGATACTTGGATTCATATTTTTCGACGAACCAATGTCACTTGGACTTGGAATCGCAGCTGCTACGATTTTCGCAGGGCTGTTTCTTTTTTACTACGACGAACTACGTGGAATAAAACACAGCGGAACCAAAGTAAAGCTTCAGCAGCCTCGGCCTAAGAGTTGGTAGCAACCAGCTTTTTGAGAGCGCGAACTTCCGACTCCCTCAACATGCGCCACGCACCAGATGGAAGTCCCTTGCTCGCAATGCCTGCAAATTCAATTCGCTCAAGCTTTGCAGTCTTGATCCCAAACTGTAAAAACAATCTGCGAACAACGCGGTTTTTACCCGAGTGAAGAGTAATCTCAACCTTTTTCCTAGTCGGATCAAGAATTGCAGCGCGATCAACTTTGACAAGTCCGTCAGACAATCTCGCACCACGGCGAACGCGCTCGAAAATTTCTTGAGTCAATGGATCTCTCAAGGTCACGTGATATTTCTTTGGGGCATGAAACTTTGGGTGCGTTAACTTTAAAGCAAGGTCACCATCATTCGTTAGCAACAAAATACCTCGAGTGTCTGCATCTAGTCGTCCAACAGGATAAACGCGAATCTTACAATCGCATCCTAGAAAATCTAAAACTGTCCGTCGCCCAAGATCATCAGAAGCGGTTGTTACACAACGTGGAGGCTTGTTCATGGCGATATACACAAGCTCTGCAGCTTTAATAGGCTTGCCATCAAACTCAACTTGATCCCCTTCAGGAACACGAAATGCAGGATCATCAATAATCTTGCCGCCGACAGAAATTCTGCCAACTTTGATAAGCTCAACGCTTTTGCGACGAGCACAAAGCCCTGCGCGTGATAGAAATGCCGAAAGGGTCATCGTTTTCATAATTTAACTCGCATTAATTTTTCCATAGACCAGGAGCATAGCACATGGTCGAGTTTTCGCATCTTTTAACTTAAAACTTCGATTCTTGGAACAAGCGGTGATTGCAGAGAAATAGATAGAATCTCGTCGTGATCTGCGGACCTTTTAAGTGGTGGAACACCCACAACAGCAGAAAAAATCAAACTTTTCAAGACCGTACAGGGAATATAAAACCTCAAACTACATGGACAACAACAAAGAAAATACTCTTTTTCAATCATTCCCTCATCAACAAGTATTTCCACATTGCATCGTTGTGGACGATATTTTTTGATTATTCCACATTCATCGAGAACAATCCCGATAAAATCAAGAACCGCACTCGCATTAACTAAGCTAATGAATGTAAGAAAGGCCTTCTGACACTGCAAAATATCAACCGTACTGTGAATACTTCCATCACAAAGCTGAAACACTTTCCCATCACCAAAACCGCCCCAATGCTCAACCGCCCCACAAATTCCTGCAACAATCTGTTTCGAGCAGGAATTCTCTGGAAAAACTTTAAAGCGCCCTGCAAAACTTGGAATTCCGGCCATGACAAAGGCAATCGCACACAATATTTTTTTCATAACAACTCTCTCACAAAGCCAACTTATTCAGCTTATTTAGAACGAATCGAGAGAATAACAATAAAAAGGTATTTGTATATCGCAAGACAAAAAACGGCAATTAATAGTGAAAACTGCCACCACTGGACTTGTAGCAAGACCTCAGCTTGCTCGCCAGAATCGCCTTGTCGACCATCCTCTGAATGGGTTCGATGAACGTTATAGAAGCAATAACTACGGTATCATCACTGCGAATTTCAACTTCAACAGAGTCAACAACCGCATTAACGATCTCGACAAACAAATTTCCACTCCCGCGAGAAACCCACCACTCACTGTCATCGCCAATGAGTCCGGCTTTTCGCAACTCACACATTGCCCCTCGAGAAATTTCATAGTTCTCCAGTCGACCAAATTTATAAAGCGCAAGTCCAAAGAAATCAGTCAGAGCATGTCTAGTCTTTTCGTTGCACAGCAATGTAGTGATCAGCTCGGTCATAACTTGCGAAACACGATACGGTGAAACATCCTTCGCATCATCTTTTTGAAGTGCAACCTCGCGCTTAAATGCGGATGGACCAGCTCTTTTTATTTCCACGCGCTTTCGCAGCTCCGCAACTGCACGAGAAATTTCTTCCCTCATCTCTGGGCCCCACACATCAAGAAATATGTACAACTTCTCGTGCACGCTGAACTCGCGATAAAGATCATAGATGTGCAGGTTCGAGAAATCCCGATGCGCAGACCCATCAACCGCTGCAGTGAGCTGGCAAGAAAAAAATATGATAAAAAGAGGTGTAAAAACTTTCTTCATGGCGCCCCCAGGAAAACGAAACAAAAGTATAGAACCGCGCAAACAAACTATTTTGCCGCAGAACTTCCTTCCCAGGAACAAAAAAGCAGGCCATTTTAAACTTCGCTAGACACCTGAACTTACAGAAATCACGAGTTTGTCCAAAATTGAAAGCCAGCGCGTGCACGCTGAAAAAAGAAAACTCCGACTTGAGCCGGAGGTTATCACGGCGCCCCTCGAGTTCCCTAAAACCAAAGGAAAGAAACTAAAATTTTTATAGTCCGTGCCAGGTCCAGCCGCCGCTCGCGTCGCGAGCTATGGCGGACAGTCGTCTCATTTCGCTAACAATACTTGCTTAAAATTCCACCGATGCTTTTCCGCCTTCGCAACCCAAAGGGTGAAGACTGGTGGAGGCGAGCGGAGTCGAACCGCTGACCTTCCGCGTGCAAAGCGGACGCTCTACCAACTAAGCTACGCCCCCAACATCTAAGATTTTACAGAACCATGTGGTTCCAGCGCAATGTTCGAGTAAAAATGGTGGGCCTAAGTCGACTCGAACGACTGACCTCCCCGTTATCAGCGGGGTGCTCTAGCCAACTGAGCTATAGGCCCTACACGAACAGGTATAAGTTTACCGACTACGCCGCGTCTTGCAAGTGCTTTTAGTGGATTTTGCCAGCGAAACCAAATCATCTGGGCACTCACCTTATTTATTGAAATACTTCTTATGCAGCAATTTCACGTCTACATCGAACTTATTATGTAGCTGAACCCTCAATTTGTCGGAAATCTAGACTATAACGACACACTACAGAATACAAAGTAAATATAATGCTCCCGCACTTATCAGTGGCAACCTTGCACATTATTTGCCTATGAAGCGTATTCGATATAGCCATACATATCTAAAGTTGAAGCCTTGAGAATTTCCACGCTCAAACCAGTGTCAATCTTTACTGCACTTGCATCGTGATGTGCACCACTACTGAAAGTCACTTTGTCTTCGACAACCAAATAGCCCGTGTCAAGTTTTGCTCCGGTTGTTGAAGTTCGAAATTCACAACCGCTCAAATACAAACGCGACGTTGCAGCATCAAACTTCAGTTGCGACATTCCATCTTTATAGCCGGCAGATGCGGAAGCAATTGGAATCGCGGAATAGGTGAAAGTAAAATTCCTGTCTAAAAACAATGTG
>JABIAA010000083.1 GCA_018656485.1 bacterium
ACAACATCAATCGATGCTTCGGTGAATGCCCGGACGACTTGGCTGTGGATAGCTTCAGAATGGGCGCGTCCGTCTCTTGCGAGGATGATTCGTCTAAGTCCAGAGGGTGTGGATTTTAGGTATGAGAGGATTCCCCGAGCGATGAAATACGCGTCTCCGACGGTGAAATCGATTCCAACCTCTCCGCGAATGTCGTACTCACGAAAGATATTTTTCTTCATTCTTTTTCTCCCATAGTGGTCACCGCCAAACCAGTTTTAGTGTATTCAAAAAACGGTTGAGCGCAAAGTCGAATTGTGGCTTTCTGTGCTGCTTGTAATGGGATGGCCCCTAAAAAACAGGGAAAAGTCTTTGCTTTTGCACATGAGGTCTGTGGCGGAGGTGATTTTTTGAGGGCTAGGGTAGATTGGCATTATCTGTACGAATGAATTGAAACTCAGCTCAGACTCAGGAGATACAAGAGTATGAACGTTAGAATTTTATCCGGCATTTTCCTATGCCTTACAATTTTTTGCCAATCAAATCTTTCTACACACAATCAAAATGACATGTCGTGTGATCAACCAATGCCAAGAGGACAGAAGGTCACGGTTCGTGAAGCGTTTGATGCAGTTCATACATATCTCAAGTGGGGGAAAAAGGTTAACGAGATCTACCAGAAACTGCAAAAAGGGGCTACAAAGCGCGCGAGTAACATCTTGAAAATTCCGCAACTTGCTGAATTTGTTTCTCAAAGAACAATTGATCTTACAAGTGAGATTGGCAATGTTCCGCAGCAAGCGGCAAAAGCCGTGATTGAAGTTTTCCTTGGTGACAATGAAAAACTAAGAGAACGCGTAAAAGCAGAATTTAAAAAATGTGACTGCAAACATTGTAATCCCCCGAAGAAAAAGAAACATGGAAAAGAAGTGGACGACAAAGCTACAAGAGATTTCATTGTATTGTCAGAAGCCCCAGAAAGCATAAGCGCGATGGAAGCGCTTCGCAAAGGTCCCGCAGGAAGAACGTTACTTCGAGAAGTCAGAAGCGGAACCATGTTTTGGCAAGCTGTTGCAAATGCAGGAGCCTACATCCAAACAAAAGAAGATATGAAAGCTTGGTGGTGTTTTGCAACTGCGGACAAGGAAAAGGCATCAACCCTGAAAGGGCTTAGTGGTGTCATGTTTGCAAACAATGGTTCCTTTCTAAAACTTTACGGGAAGGCGCTTAATGACCATGAGTCGCTTGCTGATGGGATTGTCTTTTTAGCGAATAGTCTCGGTGGCTGTTCGCCGGAAAATACAGCTCGTCGTAGCAACATCGTTGACATCATGTTTCAGACAAAGTTTGGTAAGGCCGCAGGCCGTGTTTCAATCCGCGATGGGATTTCTGATAGAGTTATCAAGGCCATCATCAAAGGGGATCGAGAAGAATTGAAAGCGGTTTTGGATGACGTTATCACTCTAAAATTCGCAGCAAAAATTTTGGGGAACGTGATTACTAGAAGCAAATAAAGCTTTGCGACTTGTCCTCTTTCTTAAATAGTTTTACTCTGTCCTCAGCGGTTTTTTGTGTCGCTGGGGACTTTTTTAATGATTAACATTTCTTTATTCCGTGAAGACCCGGAGCATTGTCGCGCTCGGGTTCTCAAGAAATCTCCTGACTTTAATTTTGATGAGCTGCTTGAGCTCGACGCAAAAGTCAGGGAATTTCGCATCCAGGTCGATGATCTCAGGAAACAGCGTAAGGATTTGGCTGCGGCGGGATCCAAGGGTGTGACCGATGAACAGCGTGAACAAGCGCGCGAGGTTGGCAAAAAAATTAAAGACATCGAGTCAGAGCTGGCGGATGTCGAAGCTAGTTTTAAAAACTTAGCTCTTTGCTGTCCAAATATTCCCGAGGACGATGTTCCTGAGGGAAATAAGGAATCCAATAAATCTTTGAAAGAATTTGGGGATAAGCCTGAATTTGGATTCAAGGTAAAGAATCATCTTGAGCTCAATGAGAAGCTTGGGTGGCTCGATTTTGAATCCGCTGCGAACATGAGCGGTGGACAATTCGTTGTGTACCGTGGCGACGGACTCAAAATGATTTACGCACTTGTTCGGCTGATGCTGCGAAACAATGCGAAATGTGGGTTCGAGCCGGTTGGCATGCCACAGCTTGTGTGTGAGCAGGCATTGTTTAATTCCGGGAACCTGCCAAAGTTTCGTGGCGACTTTTACGAAGTCCCATCTGATGGGCTTTGTGTGATTCCAACAGCAGAAGTTCCACTGACCAACGTTTATGCCAATAAGATTCTTGATGGCGAAAAACTTCCAATTCGAATGACGGCGTGGACCCAATGTTTCCGGCGCGAAGCTGGCGGCTATGGCTCAGCGGAGCGCGGCTTGATTCGCATTCATCAGTTCGACAAAGTTGAACTTTATTCGCTCGTTGATCCAGAAAAATCGTTTGAAGAGTTGGATGTCATGGTTTCATGCGCTGAGCAACTTTTGAAGGACCTTGGGCTGCATTACAGAATTTCTCTCCTTGCTGCGCAGGATTGTTCCTTTGCGTCGGCTAAAACTTTTGATATTGAAGTGTGGCTGCCGGGTCAGGACAAGTACTACGAAGTTTCATCGTGCAGCAACTGTACAGATTTCCAAGCAAGGCGCGCGGCGGTTAGGTTTAGAAAATCTTCAAAAGAAAAACCAAAACTCGTGCATACGCTGAATGCATCGTCACTTGCGATTCCTCGGCTGATGGTTGCGCTCATAGAAACATTCCAAAATGACGACGGAACAGTTACACTTCCTGACGTTTTGCAGCGCGAGATGGATGCGCTCTGGTAAACACGGCATCATAGAAAATTAGAGGTAGTTTCATGCGTGGAAGCGATCTAAGAAGCAAGTTAAAGAATGCTTTAATCTTTGCAAAAAAACTTTCAGTAAGTTCGTTGCCTGGCGATTACACTTCTGCGTTCAAGGGAAGTGGTCTTGAGTTTGATCAGCTGCGCGAGTACACGCCCGGCGATGATATTCGGATTATCGACTGGAACGCTACGGCGAAGATGAATAAACCAATGGTCAAACAGTTTGTCCAAGAGCGGGACCGCACGGTCATTTTTGCGATTGATACTTCAAAGTCTGGTGCGTTTTCGTCGACGGGGCAGTCGCGTTGGGAGCTTGCACAGCAGGTTACAATGGCGCTTGGGTTTGTTGCATCGAAAAGCAAAGACCGAGTTGGTGCGTTGTTTTTCTCTGACAAAATTGAGCAATGGATTCCGCCAGCGCGTGGGAATGTCCACTTCGGTCGAGTGGCCAAAGCTTTATTCTCGAAGAAGCCCGAGCGGGGGGGGACAAACCTCGGGGAGGCGTTTAAGTTTTTGGTTAACCTTAAGCTTCGTAACGCGATTTTGTTGGTTGTCTCAGACTGGATCGATGAAGTTCCGCGGTACGAAAAGTTTTTCAAGATTGCTTCGTGTGAGTACGACATGATTGCTGTGCGGCTTGTTGATCACACAGAGCAAGCCATGCCAGCAATTGGGATGCTTGAGGTCGAGGATATCGAAACCGGTGAGCGCGCGATTGTTGATACGACCAGTGGAAAGCTCAATTCGTCGTTGCTTGGTCGATTGATTGAGCATCGAAGATTATGTGGCAAGCTCAGTGTTGATCACCTCTCACTTTCTGTTGGAGAACCATTTGTTCCACCGCTGGTTTCATTTTTGCGTCAGCGAATTAGTCGGCAGGTGTAGCGATGAACGATTTTTACAAAATCCCAGAGATTCCCGAAGTCTACGGCTACCTCTTCACACCGTTTTGGCAGACGTTGCCGGGAAAAATTCTTACGGGAATATTAATTTTAACTTTTTTGGCTGTGCTTCTTTTTTCCGGATTTTTTATTTTCATAAAGTTTTTTAAGAAGCCTGAGCCCCTCTGGATGCGGGCTTTGCGCATGATTCATGAATGTTCTCCGGATGAATTGAAAACCAAGGCTGCCTTCAAGCAAGCCTATTTCGGCTTGACAGGTGTTGTAAAATGGTACTTTGATGAGCGGTTCGGTGGAAGTCTCACGCAGCAAACAGACGAAGAGCTTGTTTCTGGTATGCAAAAGCATGGCTACGAAGAGCTTATCGTTGAAGATGTGAAAGCGCTTTTGGATTCGTCGCGAAGTGTTAAATTCGCGGACAAGCAGGGCGCGAGGTTACAGCTTGAGAAAGATGTAGCACGCATCGAGTCTTTGATAAAGCGTACGATTCCGTCCCCCGGCAAATAATTTTTACTCCGAAATTTTTTCTTAATGCAGCACTCAGGAAGCGAGAATTTGTGGTGTGGAGACTTTCCTCGCCACGTTTATATTCACTGGCCGTTTTGCGCCCAACGATGCACGTACTGTGAGTTCGTCGCATTGATTGGCCAGGCAGAGCTAATGCCTGGCTATGGCAGTATGCTTAAAAGTGAAATAAAAAAATTTAAACATCTCGTAGCACAACGAGATGTACGTACAATTTTCTGGGGTGGCGGAACTCCAAGTTTGTGTCCGCTTGATATTTTTTCTGATGTGATGAGCCTGTTCAAGTCGCATGATCGTGACTTTGTTGAAGCAACGATTGAAACGAATCCAGAAGACATAAACTCCGAGAGCCTGGCGGCGTGGAAGGCGTCGGGGATTAATCGCTTAAGCATTGGTGTTCAAGCATTTGACGATGCCATTCTTCGGCGTGCAAACCGGCGGCATTCGGCTGACGATGCTGTTGAGGCGGTTGAACTTGCGGCGGGCGAATTTGA
>JABIAA010000084.1 GCA_018656485.1 bacterium
GGGCGGTGGCGTTGGCATCATGAACATCATGCTCGTGTCCGTTTCTGAACGAACAAAGGAAATCGGAATCCGTATGGCCCTTGGAGCAAAATCATCGATGTTGCTTCGACAATTTTTAATCGAATCAATCGTGATCTGCTTCATAGGGGGAATTGTTGGAATCATCGTCGGAGGCGTTGTCCCGTTCATTACAGCATACTTCACTGGATGGCAGATCATATTGTCGATAAAGTCAATTCCCGTTGCCTTCGGCCTAACAACCATTGTCGGAGTTTTCTTTGGGCTCTACCCCGCGCACATCGCGTCAAAGATGAATCCGGTCGACGCCCTACAGGAGCATTAGCGACTTAGCTGCGCCTGTGTTGCAACTTGTTGGGCATTGGTCTGCGCAACAACTTGTTGCTGCTGAACAGCTTTTTGTTGCGCCGTTGCTTCAAGCCTCTGAAGCAACGCACTGACCTGTTGATCTAAACCACGAAGCCTGTTCTCAATATTGGTAATCGACTGATTCAGCTGTGCCAGCCCAGTAGCTAGTGGATTTGGCGTGATAGAAACAAGTGGTGTCCCCAACACGGTCAAAACAAAAGTTAGAATCACAATTTTTTTTAACATCGCCCGCCCTTTCTAAAACGCCTCCCGTTAAAAAAAACTTTAGATAAAACGGGATCTTCGCCTCAACAACTTGGGAAAGATTGGCGGACCGCCTAAAAATTTTCTACCCTGTGTACAGGGCAATTGTCATCGCAACATGATCGGAAAAAACCCGTGGCTGAAACTAAATCGAACGTAGCCATTGCAGCCAAAGACCTTGTCAAAATTTACCAAACCGGTGAAACACAGGTTAAGGCACTCAATGGCGTATCGCTGGAAATCTCAGAAGGTGAGATGATCGCAATCACCGGCCCTTCAGGATCTGGGAAATCAACACTCATGCACTTGATCGGCTGCCTCGATATTCCAACGTCGGGAGAATATTTCATCGGCAAACAAAACGTTGCCAAGATGTCCCGAGACGAACTAGCAGAGATTCGGAATAAACGCATTGGGTTTGTTTTCCAGAAGTTTCATCTGCTCCCCGATATCCCCGCAGTCGACAATGTCGCCCTCCCACTTTTGTACGCAGGGATCGATGAAGACATTGCAAAGAAAAAGGCTCGTGCAGCACTACGTCAGGTTGAACTCGGAGATCGAATGGATCACTACCCATACCAAATGTCTGGTGGACAGCAGCAACGTGTCGCAGTTGCACGAAGCATCATCAACAATCCGACAATCCTACTAGCAGACGAGCCAACGGGAAACCTGGACACAGAAACTGGAAACTCAATTCTCGACTTGTTTAAAAAACTAAACTCAGAACAAAACGCAACAATCATCCTCGTTACGCACGAACCAGACGTTGCACAACGAGCCAAGCGCATCATCGAACTCGTCGACGGTAAGATCCACTTCGACCAGCCAGTGCGCTAGAACGCTAACCACACATTCGCAAAAACCCTGGCTTCTACTCGCAAAACTCCTGTAAAATTGTCTTCGGGGCAATCTAGGGATCTCAATATTGCGGGGGGGCTGCAATGGGAAAAATCCGGACGTCATTGATTCGTATCTTTATCGTGCTTGGTGCCTTAATATTTTTCAACGCAGCAATGGCATCCGATGACGAAAAAGCCGAGCGATTCGAACTTCTCAAGTATTTTTTGCAGTGGCACCTGATGCCAAATTATATGGCAAGTGAATACCATCAAAAAGTTAACGCCTCTGTTGAAGATGACAATTACGATCAAAACACATCCCAGTACGCATCGGCATGGGGAGATGGATGGTGGGGAGGTCACAAAGTTGAGCAATACTCACTGCCACACACACTCAGAGTTCGAGATAAAGCAGAACGCAGAGAAAAGTGTCTTGAAGACTTAAAAATTCTCAAAGAAATCGGTTGCGCCAGTTTTTATGAAATAGCACAAGCAAACTTTGAGCAGTCTTCTGGAACTTACACAAATCAATACGATGACGACGAACCAAATTATGCCCATGAAGTTTTCGACGGCTATAAACCAAAACCAGAGACTTTGAAAGAATTCGGAATCGATCCTGAAAAAATGATTTTGTCGATTGAACCAATTGAGGCGTCCGCCACACCGCCACAAAACTTTCTTGACCACAAAAACATTTCAAGGTTTTTGCAAAAACTTTTGTTCAGCTGGCACCGACCAGACACCATCGTTTCACTTTTACGTTCACGACCCGACGGCAAGCTTAGCTGGGAAGAAATCTCGCGATTCATAAAGTCGAATACGGCATGGCTCACCTTTTTTGCTGCAATCGGATTCACGCTGGACTACCTCAAACGCGGCGAAGCAAAAATAAACCCAAAAAAGATCTCACAACACGCTGTAAAAATTTTCATCTACAACATGCGGGCCCTAAAAAAGCGAAACTTTCAAACGCTAAAGCTTTTATGGAAGCGACCATTCAACAAAGCAATCGTGTCCGCAGGAATAGCATTCATCATCAACAATTTGATCGATCACGACATCGTTAACGAAAATGGTTACGTCTTCAGCGAAGACTGCTACCCCTTCAGCGGAGACACACTCAAGCCAAATAACGAATACGAGCATGAGCTAGAAAAACTCGCGATCAAAGCACAACGGCCGTGGCGCAAATTTTCAAAAACTAAGAAGCCTTAAAAAACGCGAGGCGCCGCTGCTGGTTCCGTCGAAACTTGTAGTCAAAAGTCCGTAATAAATATTTTTCTTTGACCTTAGAATCGCACTCCCACCCCTCGGTCACCCAGTACGCAATTTCAGCATCGCGGTATGAACAGTTTGCCCTGAAGAGTCGGGATAATTCGACTTCGCCCATTGCAGCCTTACTGACAAAGAGATCAACCTTCCCTTCTGTAGATCGAAGGAAAGTTCGCCAATCCAGAGGACAAAGTTGAATTGCATCAAGCACAAGATCGTGGATTATTGTGCGAAGAAACTCCTGCTTCTTTTGCTTTACCTCAATTAAAATAACATTGAGATGAGGAAAAAGAATTTTTAAAGGAATTACTGGAAAGCCAGCACCAGTTCCAACATCTGCAATTGTTTTTACTTTGGTAAGATCAACTGCATCACGAAGTGCGAGCGAGTCGGTGAAGTGTTGATTCACAATTCCAGACAACCCATTGATCGCAGTCAGGTTGCACTTTGCATTCCAGCGAACAAGCAATTTTGCATATTTTTGGAACTTTTCGAGTTGCTCCTCGGTCAGCCCATTACTCTCTTTAAAATCCGCCCACACCTTTTCAGCAGGCTTTTCTCGCATTGCCATTAATGATTCCTTTGCACCTTTCAACGAGCGGACCGTGGATCCAGCCCCTCATGTTTTGATATGGTGAAGTATAGGGATTTTCTATGAAAACCCAATCATAAAGGGGGGAACATCATGAAAACGCGTTTTTTTGCCATTTGGGGATGGCAGTCCTTTGCCATGGGGATGGCAGTATTATTCGGATTTTCTCAGTGCTCTGGTGCGATCCCGCATCTCGTGATGCGGCTTGCACATCCGCCAAGTGAGGAGATCGCAAAGACGGCGCAGCGACTCCACAAAGAAAAGGCTTTAGAAAAAATCGAAAAATTCGGCAAAATCGCACCGGAAAAATTTGTCTACAAAACCGTAAAGGGACTTATCCGCGAGCAGTCAACACCGGGTCTTAGTGGGGTCCTCACGATGTACGGCGGTTACTTCACACACTCAGACAAAGAGGGGATCGTTGAATTTCCACTTCGTCATGAAGCACCGAAAGTTTATCTTGTCATCACGCCACGCCTAAAACTTGCACGACTTGGCGAGGAAACAATCTCACACATGCACGTGCCGAAACCAAAAGTAATTGAATCTAAAAATGACAAAGCCACAGAGTTGAAGCATGACGCTGACTTCTTAAAAATCTACGAAGGCGAAAAAGCAAAATTTTACACGCTAGAACAAAAGAAAGACAAAAGTGAAGTCGACTTCTGGGAAATTAAAGAAACACCAATTCCCGAAACCCGTCGAATAAGTAAACTTTCACTCGTCATCCTCGCCAACCCGAGAAACTTTTTCGTACGCACGGGAGACTTCATGCGCAACACAACCGACCACATGGTCTTGCCACCCGTGTACATGATCGGCAAAAAATACAACGACAGAGTTTTGCTTTCGCACCTCAGGCTCACGCGCTACTTCGAGGAAGTCGAAATGAGCACACAAAAAGCAAAATCTGGTGAAAAAGAAATCGTACAGAAGGCGATTGCAAATTCTTAGCGTGATTAAAGCGGAAGCGATTAAAGCTGAGCACGAACCGCACCGCATGTAACAACAAAGCGCTTGTTGACGCCACCAGTCTCATCGGCGCACACATCTGGGCAAAGGTAATTCGCAACTTCTTTTTCGCTGTGATGATCAAGATAACCCATGAAGTCGACACACTCTAGTGCGGAAAGCAATTTTCCAGAGCGCTCTCGTTCCTCAGTGGTTCCGTCACCACCAAGCGCAACAACAAGAACATCGCCATGCGATCGTGCACGCTCTAGAATTTCGATGATCCCATGCCCGGCGTCGACAATATTGACTGTCGTGAAGACAACGCGCTTGTTCCTGTTTTTGAAATATCCAAGAACTCGCTTGACTGTCGCCCACTTGCGGAAAACTTTTGTGTGACGACCAACACCCTCACAGCCGCAAAACTCAAGTTCATCGAGTGAAACAGGATAACTTTTTTTGTGCCGCACAGAAATCGAAGCCGCATTGTTAGCAATGTGAATCGCCTCTCGCACAGTCAAGCCTGCTGCAAGCGATGAAGCAATGTACGAAAATGCGACACCGCCTGCACCGGTTGCCTCATAAACCTCATGCTTGAAACCGCGAGCAACGCATTCTTCCGTCTTAGAAACATAGTGAATTCCATCACCGCCAAGCGTTATAAAGACACCCGTACACGAAAGCTTTTCACAAATCGCAACACCATTTTTGCTGATCGACGCTGAAGGTTCCAACCCAAGTTGTCGCGCACAATCCGCATATGCAAATCGATTAAGCTTTAAATAATCAACTCCGGAATACTTCGCAAACTCTGGACCACGGGGTGTAGCAATCACGGAAATATTTTTTTCGCGCGCAACTTTTAAAACGTACTGGATAATTGAAACATCCACAGTGCGTTGAGCAAAATCAGCAATCGCAACCACCATCGCTTTCTTTGCGCACTCATCAATTTTCTTGTAAAACTCAAGGCGATCATGTCGAGAAATGGGTTCGAAATCTTCACAATCAATGCGAAGCATTTGATGGCCCTCACCCATGACGCGAGTTTTTCTTGCTGTCCGATGAACATTACTGCGAACAATTCCATCGGTGCGAATGTCACGACGCTCAAGTAAGTTTATTAAAAAAGATCCCTCGCGATCGCTGGACCCAAGAAGTCCAACAAGTCGTGTATCAACGCCAATTGCAGAAAAATTTGCAGCTATATTTGCAGCCCCACCGAACTCCCACTCCCTAGTTTCTTCGTTCACAACTGGAACGGGAGCAGCACGAGAAAATCTTTTCACAGAACCGTAGATGTATTCATCAACAAAAGGTTCCCCGACAAGCAAAACATGTTCACCCTTCAGATCACGCAACCGCTGCAACACATCTTTCGTTACACACATTTTTCTAGAACCTTGGAACTATTTTGTTGCCAACAACCTCATTACGAGAGCTGAAAACAATTGTACTCTTTAAACTCGCAAAGTAAATCCTCCAAAACTTAGCTCTGATAAAATTTGCTGTTCAAAAAACGCAATGCGATTTATTTTAATGTTTTGGAAAAAACCTTAGGAGAATAAAATGTGTTGCGCTGCAAATAAAAATAAAGAGTTAATCAAACTTTTACAGCGAGCTTACAGTGAAGAATTGTTAGCATCTTACCAGTACTGGCTCGGAGCACAAGTTGCAGAAGGAGCCTGTTTAGATGAAACAAAATCAGAACTTCTCGAGCACTACGAAGAAGAATTTGAACATGCAAAATTGCTTTCCGACAAAATTATCGCACTCGGGGGAAGTCCGGTAATTACACCAAGAGAATGGTACGATCATGCGCCAGAAGGGTTTGCGGCACCTTCAGATCCGCAAACAAAAACTCTCCTAGAACAAAACATCAAAGGTGAACAAGGAGCGATCGGTTTTTACAACGAAATCTTAGAGTTTCTCGGCGAATGCGACTGCAGCACATACAAAATGATCGAACAAATCCGTAACGACGAAATCAAACACGAAGAAGACTTAACTGGAATTTTGAATAAGTTGTAGCCAAAAACTAAAGGCAGCAAAACTCCCCAAGTACAAAATTCTAGTCCAGCCGTCGCTAAAGTTACCCGCCTTCTTAAGAGTCGACGTTATTCCAGTAGACGGTTGCATTGTCGAGAACTTCGAACGTACCACCGAGGTCAATGTTCATGTTATTGGCCTCTGTACCATCTCCGAATTTAAAATTCTTGCTTGTTCCGCCTTTGAGGTACGAGTGCTTACTGGTTTCTAAGGTTCCGCTGCGAAGAAGAATGTCACAACCATTGAGCCAAAAAGTTCCGCCGTCGAGGTGCATGCGCGAACTCGTGTCGGCGAATAGCAGTTGTTCAGAGTCGGTCGTTGGCGCAATGATCGGCGAATATTTGAACATTGTGTCGTCGGCAATTCGCAATGTTGAATGTTCTAAAATTCTGCTCGTGGATGTTGAGGAATAATCGAAGGTGTAGGTTCCGGTGACATCAACTTGGTTTTTTATATTGAAAAGTCCCTTTGTAAAACTGAGATTTCCGTCGAGATGAATTGTAACGTTATCAAAAATTATTGTTGAGTTGTTGCCCATACATCGGAACGGTTTATCGACAACATTTCTGAGCACGGCATCTTTGAGATGAAGCGTTCCCGTTGGGGTTACAGAAAAGCCACTATCACCAAAAGAAATTGTGTGCCCATCACCGTCTAAAACGACGTATCCGTCAAATTTTATAGGGTCAGAAATTGTGGAATCCGCACCAAACTCAACGTAGGAGTTGGCACCAAAAACAAGTGTTGCGGTACTGGAAATAGATGTTTTGTGAGTTGAAAAGTTTCTCACAACGGCATTTTTAATTTGTCCGGTCACACCGTCCATCAAAACCAATTGCGGATCATTGTCATTCGAAAAACGGATCTCGCGTCCATCAGCATTGACCACCGCATTGTATCCGAATCGAAGCGCATTGCCATAGTCAAGATCAATTCCTCGGGACAGCGTATTTCCATGTTTTATTTTGTGGAGATACGGTTTTGACCTTGGGCCATTGTAGCCGGATAAAAACATGTACGCACCATTCGGTGAAAACACAGCAACTTCCGCGCCGCCTTTGATTGATGAAAGGTGATCGTTGAGCGTTGCAACTCCCGTTGTCGAATCAAAATCATAGCCAGCAACTGCACGTCCTTCGTAGCCGCCAAGTCCTGCAGCAACAAATTTGGACTCACTTCCGGCCCACGCAACATCACGGACTTCCGCACCAAAGTCAGTCGTGTACTTTACCTGCGCATCTTCCCAAGTTAATGTCCGGACGTTCGTGGTGTCGCCAACTACAAGCAACATCCCTGACGGATCCCACGCACATTCATAGTTATCAACCCCAGGATTGTAATTTACAGTCGAAGAAATCGTCCCTCCGGTCTGGATCCTGTGAATTCTGACAGATGCTACTCCCGAAACATTTTCTCCAGACATTGCCAAAAAATGGCTATCCGGACTCCACGACAAACCATAGATCCGATCCGTATGATCATAGGTTGCTGTCTGCGTCAAAACCCCTTCTGAAGCAGAATAAATTCTAGTCGTAATTGAACCCGAACTTATCCCGCCTGCAGCCAAATATTTACCATCGGGGCTCCATTTGACCGCATATAAATAACTTCCATGGGTGTACCCCGAACCGATCTCAGTTAACGTCCCATCAGAGACTGAAAAAACACGTACCGATTGACCATATCCACACATAGCAACGTATCTGCCATCGGGGCTCCATGAAATCCCGTAACCAGCCCAACTACCCCCATAAGATGCTTCTTCTAAAACCCCGTTTATTGCGGAATAAATTCTGTAGCCAGGATCTGTATGAGCGCATGTAGCAAGGTATTTTCCATCTGTGCTCCAAGCAACAGCCTTAACGGTGGCGTTTCCATAATCATATCCAGAACCAACCTCCGTCAATGCCCCATCATCAGCAACAGAATAAACTCTATGTGTCACTGATGAATTATAGCGCGACCCGCCAGTTGCAACAAACTTTCCATCCGAACTGAAATCAACCGAATAAACGGCGGCCCCATGATCAGCACTTGAAACCAAATTCATAAAGCCATTTGGGCTAACTTTGTACATGCGAGTAGTCAAATTACTTACCCTCGAGCTCCCAGCCACTAAAAATTTTCCGTCCGGGCTCCATGCAAGACCGCCGCTAACAC
>JABIAA010000085.1 GCA_018656485.1 bacterium
CCTTCTTGTGAATCGTTCCAGACACAATTGAGCCTTCTTTATCGCGGAATTCGTCGTAAATAGCCGACTGTTCAAGATCGCGAATTTGTGTAGCAATATGCTGTCGTGCCGCTGCAACTTCAATGCGGCCAATTGGCTCTTCGAATGGCGCTTCTACTTCGTCTCCAACTTGCGCAGACATTTTTACGGTTCTTGCCTTGCGAAGGGAAATTTCTAGATCAGCATTTGCAACAGAGCTTACGACTTGTTTCTTAGCAAAAACGTCGACTGCCGTAGTTCTTTTGTTGAGCTTAACCACAAACTGGATTCCAGGATGGCGTCTTTCATACGCAAGCTGAACTCCATTGCACACGATCTCAACAACCTTGTCCCGATCTAGGCCTTTTTCTTCAACGAGAGATTCTATAACTTCAGCAACATTCACTTTTCTGGGCCCCTTGGGTTGACTAACTCAACGCACGAAAGCGGCGTTGTTCAGCTGCAATGCTCCGAAATACACGATAGAGCAACCCCATTCTAGCGAAAAAAAAAAGAAATAGAAGCCCGGGGGGTACATTTTCCTAAGATCCCAACATTCCACTTTTGGGTGCCCCTTACTATTAACTTTTAATATCAACATATATTTTTTAATTAATTTACATGAAATGTAAGTTAATAATAAGCAAAGGGCAAATTGTTAGTCTAGAGGGGTCTAAAATCACGTTAGCCCTGTGTGGGAGGGCGGATCACTCACAACAATCTTGGTGGATAACTTGTTGAAACGTGGTGGAGAACTCTAAAACACTAAAATTCTCTACCCCTTGGATAACCCCTCCTGGAGCGGCCCTTCAGCGGTTGTCGCTTGGATCGGTGCTCTGGATGGGGGTTCGTTACTATCTGAAATAAGTTATCAACACTCTATCAACACTCTATCAACATTCTATCAACATTTTCCAATAGAATTCTTTTGCTGGCTTGGCGGAACTTCTCCCCTAGCCTTGGGGTTGTATTTTGGACATGATTTTTTTTAGATCTTCCCAGACAGAAACTTTTGCTTCCGGATTGCGAAGGAGGTAGGCCGGGTGATATGTGGGCATAATGTCGATGCAGTCGGCTTTTTGGAAAATTCCACGAATTTTTGAAATTTTTATGTCTTGACCGAGCATTGCTTTGGCGGCTGTGCTGCCGAGGGCACAGATTATTTTTGGTTGGATCAGAGCGATTTCTTTCCACAAAATATGCTGTGTGCAGGCGTCCATCTCGTCTGGGAGGGGGACTCTGTTGCTTGGGGGACGGCACTTCACCACATTGGAGATGTAGACGTCGTCGCGAGAAAGCCCCATGGCTTCAATCATTTTTGTGAGAAGCTGTCCCGCTCGACCAACGAAAGGGATTCCTTGCTTGTCTTCATCTCGTCCAGGACCCTCTCCGACAAACATTAGTTCGGCAGATGGATTTCCAATTCCGAAAACAACTTTTGATCTTCCCTGGTTTGCGAGGGGGCAGTGTGAACAGTTCGTGCAAGATTTTTTTATTTCCAATAATTTTTCTTCGGCGCTTTCGTATGTGAATCCTTTTGGTTGAGATTTTAAATATTCGATATAATTTTTGAGCTGTGTTTTTTGCATTCTGGAATCCTGTTTGGAGTAAAATAACAGATGTTATTGTACAGGATTGTTATGGCGACAACATTTTTTTCAGGAAAAGAGACCAAAAGGTGCTCTTCGAAAAATCGTTGTGAAGATATGGAAGATGAATTTCACTTGGCGGAAAATATATTGATAACCCCTGGGCGCGTCGGTTGGTTGGGCCGCTTTCATTGTGTATTACGGCGTCCTTTATTCCTTCTTTGCATTTTTCAAGTGCGCTTTGAAGCGCCATTACCGACCGGTAGTTTTTTTTATCGATAGAATCCATTGGTAATTTTTTAAGAATTTCTCCGCAGAAACAGTAGGTGTCTAGAAACTCGCGATTAAAATATCCCGGCACAAGCCGTCTGTTTTTTGCTGCAAATTTTATTACCTCGCGAAGTTGGTTGTCTTTTGGGTCTGACAGTAATTTGATGAGAATGAGTGCGGCCGTCGACAAACTTTTGTTTAAAACTTTTATTTTTTCTAAATTCGTTGCGGCGAGGGTGTAGCCTTGGAAGCTCGACTTTTTGTACGAGCGTTGGTAGCAGCTTACAATGTGCTTGGAGAATTTTTCTGGCGTCATTGTTTTTTTTGCAAGCGGTTCCAAAATTTTGTCATAGCACCATCCATTTGCGTGGATTATTTCTGACGATGCAACCATTATTTTTGCGGCATTTTGTATTTGTGTCGCAATTTCGACGGTTCCCATTATGCATGCGTCAAAGCCGACGATGTCTATTTTTTCTCCGCTCAAAGACTCTTTAGAAACTTTTTCCAGAACTTCTTTGAGCTCAGTGTCTTTAATATACGTGTCGTATTTGTCGTTGATTGAAATTCCACGAGATTCGACGGTGGCTTCTGAGTCAGAAAATTCTGGGTTAAAGGTTCCCATTCCGTGGTTCCACAAAATAACCGCGTAATGCTCTGCTGGATAATTTTTAACTCCCCAGGTTATAAGTTCTAAAAGATTTTTTGCTGATCCACTTGAATTTTCTTTTGTGCTTTCAAATTCTTCTTTTACGATGAGTTCATCTTTTTCGACAAGCACGCGCAGAACTTTGTCTTTTCCCTGCCTATCAAATTGGGCAAGGAGGTTTAATTTTTTACTTGATCCAACGCGAGTCATCTCAAGTAGGTTTTTGTCTGCGAAAGAGCAGAGGTTGTTTTGGGCCGCAAAATCGACAATAACCGTCCATTCTCTTTTTTTCGTGATTGGTAAGTCACTGTCGCTGATTGGTAAACTACTGTCGCCTTGCGACAAGTTGCCATCTTCGGATCCAAACAATCCTGCAGAACAAATTACAAACGCAAGTAAGCAAAAGTTGATACGGACTCGTACCATGTTTCTTCCCCCCCGAGACAAAAACGCAGCGATTTACTGCTGAGGTTATACTTTAGCCAAGTGGGAGCTTTCGTTTCAATCTTTCTCTTTTTTGAAACGTTATTACTTTTAGCTTTGTGATGCCAATTAGTGCGGCGGTTAGCGCAAAAGTCAACTGGAAGTCTAGTGCAAAAAGGAGGTGTGGATTCAAGGCAAGCAACAGAAGATATGCTAGGGAGAGGGCGTAGGCAATATTGAATGGAAGCCCGAACATCCTTCCCGCTGCGGCAGCGCCCATGATTAAAAGTGCTCGCGAGAAAGATACCGATCCCCACGTCAGCATCCAAAAGAGGAGGCATACAAGTACTTGTAATAAAATAATTATCTGCCCTGGAGCGGGAATCGGGATCAGTGGAAGTGAAACTAAGTACGCGATTAGCGCAAGGTGTAATCCTGATCTTGCGATGTAGTGCATTATTCCCCACCTGCCAAACCCTTCTTTCACCTCCGACCCTGGCGCAAGATAATCTCGATTGCCCATAAATATCGACATGAACATGGCAAACGAATTTTTTCTCAGATGCTTTTTGGCTGTGCTAACAATCTTTTCTTTAAAATTCCTTATTATTCTTGCCAGTGCTGGTGGCTGCATATATCCGATACATACTATTTCTTCCGGGTCACAAAATACGATATCGATGACATTTTCTTTGGCTAGATAAGACTCGATCGGCCCATCTTTGGCTTTACTCATAAAGTTTTTTTTATGAAGTTCAACAACGCTCCCTTCTATAATTTTTTTAAAAGGCTTTCTCGAGTACAGAACTAGGTGTGACTTTTCACTTCCTTTTTGATTGTTGAATGATGAGATGTAAAGAACGTGATATGGCTTTGATGGTGATGGCCTCTGCGCCTGTTCCACAATATAGACAACATTTTCTTCCCGGATACTTACAAATTGCTCTGTCCTCGAATCACGACATAGCGTGTATGCCATTGCCCCGGCGTAAAACCAGATGGCCGCAATGCCAATCATCGATATAATTTTTCTTTTGGCTAATAAAGCAGCAATCGCGGAAATTCCGACAAGTGCAGTTAATATGTGCGCATCCATAAGTGAAAACTTGCATGCGATTATTCCGAGCGAGAAACTTGTTGCGGCGATGGAGATCCAACTTAGAAACACATTCATATTTCTGTTTCATGATGTTTTAGTGCGCCTGATAATACTTCCATCATGGAGCCGTCGAACATTTGGACTACGAATGATTTTTGGCGTTGTGTGACGACAGTGCCGATTAGTCCGCCGCGCGTTATGACACTGTCCCCAACGGCTATCTTTTTTGCATGCGTTTTATTTTTTTGCTTGTCACGTGCATGCACAACGACTTGTGTCGCGATTATTGCGGAAATTGGAAATAACGCGAGAAGAATTGAAAGCACGGGACCGGGGTGTAAAAGACACAATGAGATTTGCGAAGAGTAGCAGCTGGCTTCACTTAAAGCAAAAGCGGCTTAAATTCTGCGGAAACGCAATCAAGCGTGAGCTCTTTTCGCTCTTGTTTTTAGTTTTGCTAATGCTTTGTGGTGAGGATTTTTTTTACTCTTCTTTTTTTCATGCTTCCTCATAGACTCAGATGTCCTGTAATAAGGATCTTTGTGCAGCTCAACAAGTTTTGGCTGTTCTTTTCGCTCAGCAAAATCGTCGATCCATTCAAACCGATGTTTTTGTGTGTCGCGAATTGTTTCTTTAATTCCATGCTTCTGCGGCTTGAAGAACGCCAGGTCAATTGGGTCTTTTGAGTTTGCGTAGTCGTCCTTGTTCACAACTTGATACTTGGCATAGTCAATTTTTAATCGTGTGTAGTCGTCCATAGATTGGTCGAAGCGCGGCTTGATGATGCTTGCCCGGATGAAAATGTACAGGCTCGTTTTTGTCTTTGTTTTGTTTTTGCTTTTGAATAAATTTCCAACAATTGGAATCTTGGATAAAAACGGTGTTCGCTTTTGTGTGTCTACAACCTTGCTTTTCTTTAGCCCTCCGAGAACCAATACTTCGCCTGTTCCCATACAAACCCTTGTGTCTAGCTCGCGGTTTGATTGATTGCTGCTGCTGGCGGAGGCAAAGTCAGAAAAATCGACTTTGATCGAAAGGTCGATTATCCCGTTCCCATTTATTCTTGGTGTTATTTCTACGCGGTTGTCAGCTTTGACTCGCTCTTTAGAGCGGTGACCTGCATTTGATCCGAAGCCTCCATCAAGAAGCCTTTTTTCTCCAGAGTTGATAACGCATTGTTCTCGGTTTTTTGCTACGAGGAACGGCTGGGCAACAATACTTGTGTTTGAGTCTCTAAGGGTTGCTTTGATAACCCCCCAGATATTATCGGCATTTCCCAGGCTGAACACTGTGCTCATGGATTCTTGCGCTACCCTTGAAAGCATGCTGTCGCTACTGGAAGCGCTTGCGATGTGTGCGGTTTCAAATTTTAGATTGTGCCCCCCCCAGTTGTGTTCGGCTTTCTGTCTGAGTTGCGCGCTAAGTTCACGTTCAGCTTCGACCTCTACGTCTGCAATTAAAACTTCGAGTGCGATTTGTGCTTTTGGTTTGTCGAGCTTGTCGATTAATCTTTCGAGTCTTTGCCAGTCTTCTGCTCCACACGCAACGATGAGACGGTTTCCGCTTCCATAGTTGCTGTTATCACCTTGTTGCGGGCTTTCTGCCGTTATTACAACATCTTCGAAAAAGCGATAGTCACCCATTTGTTCCCGGTTCATTCCAGACGGCGGTTTGATGATGTTGTCCAGTGTTCTTTGAAGTTGTTCAGATTGCAGGTGTTTAATTTCTTTAATGTGAATTCTCGATTGTGCGTGCTCGAGAGGCTTGTCGAATATTTTTTTTATAAAGTCGATGCACTTATCAATGCTGTCGGCGTGCCCCATCAAGATAAGCGCGCGGCGTGCGGGATCAGGAATTATCTTTGTTGTCTCAGAGAAGTAACTCATCTCGCGTTTACTTGGAATTATAAATCGCATTTCTTGGGGTTTGTATTTTCCTTTGATGATGCTTTCCGAAAATACTTTTGCAACTGCGGTTGGATCAGCGTGTTGTAGCTTAACGATCTTAATTGATTGACGGGCTCCCCCTTGGTCCAGCTCCTTGATGATACGCATTGCAGACTTTATATTGTTTGATTTTTCCCGGACAATCAGTACGTTTGGAATTCTTGTGATTTCCACGCTTGTTCGGTCCTGGAACATGCTGGAAAGTATTCCCGCGGCAGCGTCAGACTTTAGGTGATTGTTTTTCATGAAGTATACGTATCGAATCATTTGATCATTGTCTGGAAGATCTTCGGGTGCTGTTCCAGTTGCTGTTGAGTAAATCGGCAGAACTTCTTTTCCGCTGTCTTTGCTCTTGACGATTTTACATAGATCATTTGGTCCATCGACGAGAGAAAAACTATTTATTTCCAGCATGGTTAAAAGCATTTCCCAGGCCTGCTTCTTTGTGAGAGGGCTTGGAGTTTGAAGCGAAACTTTTATGCTATCAATATCTTTATTTGGGATATAGCTTCTGTCGTTTGCTTTGGTCAGATACTCAATGATATTTCCAAGCGACGATTCTTCAAAGTTTAAATGGATGTTAGCATCTTCCTGAGGCTCGTCTTTGTCTGGCTCAACAATATCTTTTTCGATGCTGGCTTCTTCGAGTTCGGTGTCGACGGCTTCGCTTGCTGCTTTGTCATCCTCGTTTCCGTCGTAGATGACTTCCGACATCTCAACTTGTGTGTCTAGATCGTCGTATTCTATTTCTTTGTCGGCGTGCGCAGGCGTAAAAAGAACGGCGCAGGCGAACAAAAGTGGGGTTTTCCATCGCAGGAATATTTTAGAATTAAACATAGTGTTTCCCCTTATGCCTCATCGGTTTTTCTCTTGAGCCTTTGAGCTGCGATTGTTAGCGTGAGGACTAGCTTTCCGCCGGTGTTGATTATTGTTGCATCCTTGATTCTGAGAATCTTGTCGCTCTCCACGAACCCAATAATTTCTACAATCTGCTTTGTGTTTTTGTTTGAAAACTTCGCAGCGATCCGTTCTTCCTCTAGTGCGTCATTCTCGTCTGACGTGTGCATCTCGGAAGTTTCGGCCCAATTTGTCTCTGGGGATATCGAATTTTTTTTAATAAATTGTTCGAAATAACTTTTCAGATTTCTGAAAGTGCCGCTTTCTAGAAGTTCGGTCATCTCAACTTCTTCTTGTTCTATTTGTTCATGTTCACCAATGAGTTGCTCGACCTTGCTGGATAGTTTTGCTGTTTCACGAATCTGGCTTACGTACAAACTGCTTGTGATTTTTATGTACGCAACACCTGCCAACATCATGCTGGCGCCAATCACAATGACGATTATTAGGTACCGCTTGAAAATGTCTTTGTGCAAATCTTGGACATGCATTATGAAATCTTGTAGGGACTCTATTTTTTTCACGCCGTCCCCTTGAATTTGAATCTTGCAGAGAATTTAACACCCGATGAATCGTCGGTTGGAGAACTTTCTATTGCTCCGGAGATGATAAGTTTTTTTGATTCTCCGAGGTGTCTTTCAATGACGGCAAAGTCTGTAAAGTGTGCGTCAGTCTTAGATTTAAAAATTCCATCGACCGTTGCAGAAGGGGTGCCGTCGTCATCAGGCGTTATTCTGACTTCGTTTATTTGGACGTCAAAGAGCCGCTTATCGACGAGGCTTGTAAGTTCCGTCATGATTTCAAGTGGATGCAAGGTCCGAGGGCCAAATGCATTCCACGATGCCTTCTTTTCTTCGACAGCTTCTTCCAACTTTTGGACGAGTCGCTTGAATGTTAAACTTTTTTTACCCTGCATTACGCCTGGGAGAGCCATACGAATCTTTTTAGTTGAATTCCTTTCTAGCGCGTGCAATCTCGTTTTTAGTTTCGATATCTGCATAAGCCCCTGCGAGGAGAGAGCAACTGCTGCTGCGCAAAAAACTCCAAGCGCTGTAAGCAGGTATCGACGAACCCTTGGGAAATCTATTTTTCGCGCGATGTTGCCTCTGAGGTCGAAGTTGGCGTGCGGGAGATGTACGAAGGCTGTCCCTGTTGATGCAATGTGCTGGTCTAGATCCACACGACCTTTTATGCCACGCGTGTATGCAGAGTCAGCCCGTAAAAAATTCTTTGCTGCCAATCTCTCGCAAGGTAGTTGCATGTACTCGCTGCATGCGCTTACGAATCCATCGATGTGGCAGAGCGGTCCATTGAGTAGAAGTTTACTTACGTTTCCACGCAGATTGAGTTTTAGGCTGAACGAGTTGAGCGTGAATTGAATGTCGTGGAGCAGCGATAGTAGGTGTTTCTTCAGAGACTTTTCGTATGGCGTTTTGTCATTCATGGTAATGCCGTACGATGCGATGTGGGCTTTAATCTCATCGAAGTCGCCCTTTGTATCTTCTGCCACAAACCTTGCAAGGGTGTCCGCTCCCTTTTGGACATTGCGTACTAGGCGGATAACGCCGTTTTGGAGAATTGCGATTCTTGTTGTTTTATTTCCTGCATCGACCAATGCCACGGTTTCCACTTGCTTGCCGATGTTTTCTCTATAAAGTCCGTAGAGCGACAAGAGGTCAACTGTCACATTGTCAGGTGCGATTCCAGCTAAGATGAATGGCTCAAGAAAGTGTTCGAGATCAATGTTGCGTGCTGCGACGACCAATACCCGAGAGGTATTTTTATTTTCATCAATATGTGTGACGAGAAAATCGATTGATGCATTGTCGATTGAAAACGGCAGCAGCGGCTCAACCTCGTATTTTACTGTCATTGCTATTTTGTTGTTGTCACAAAATGGAAGTGACAGCTCCTTAAACACGGCGATAGACGCCGGCACGCTTACTCGCACATAGTCGAAGTTTTTTGCCGCGGCCTTGATTTGCTTTAGTGCGGCTTCTACCGTTGTCGTTTTATCAAGCGGGACTTTGATTATTTTTTCAATTTTGTTTTTTGAAGATGTTGCGTAAGCAAGCGTGGCCCGCACACAGTGCTCCTCGACGCAGATGCCGAGAATTCTCTGCGAAAGAATTCTTCTTGATCCGAAGACTGGTGGGAGAAACAATTCTGCTAACATCGTTCAAATTCCTACGTAACGGTTGTTGGGGCCGAGTTTGCTGTTTGTGTTACGGCTGGGTCTATAAATTTTTTGAAATCGCCTTTCCTGATGCGACCTCTCACGAGCCTACTGTCCGCTGGCTTGCTCGATGCAACTTTTTTAATTGGCTCGTTTGTATTTGAAAGTAGCGTTCTTTTAAGTGCATCTTTTTTAGTCTCTCCTGTTCCTTGCGAAAGGGCGTCGGAGTCGAGCAGCTCCTTAAGTGTGGCCTTCTTGTTCATGTACTTGTCTTTTTTCGCCTCAGAAGCTTCTTGGGATTCTTCGCGTGCGGCAAGAAATTTTCGGAGCTTATCTCTTTTGCGATCTGCCGAGCGACTGGATTTGGCCGTTTCATGAATTATGTCTTTCTTCGGTTCGAGCACCATCTTGAGGGCTTCTTTTCCTGCTTCAGCTCTGAGGTCTTCTTTTTCCGTAAGTGTGTCGCCAAGAGTTTTTCTGAGTGCTTTGCGTTTTTTACTTCTGCGTTTTAATTTCTTCATTCCTTCAGCTGGACCGGATGGCCTAAGTTTTTCTGCGCGATGTTCTACAACGGTCATGATTCCCTCTGGGTCGAATGCAGAGCCGAATTTGCGATTTGATGCTTTTTCTTCATCAAGCAGAGCTTCTTTCTTTGTCTGGGAGCGGTAGTACGGATCGTTTTTGAGATCGACAGTTGTTGGTTGGTACCGTGCCGTTGCAAAGTCGACAACCTTATGTTCGTAGTTTTCCTTGTCTGGGTTGAAGAAGAAGTTTTGAACGATGTCCTTTCCCCATTTTGTTTCAACGCTTTCTTCGATTGTGTCAGCAGCGCGATGAAGCTTCATCCTTGTGTAGAGTTCTGTTCCTGGCTTTTCACGTGGCTTGACGATCGTTGGTGAAACAAACAAGAAGGTGTACGTTTTTGTGTTCGTGCGGCTCTTGTCTTTGAACAACCATCCGAGGACCGGTATTTTAGAAACAACTGGAGCGTTGTACTGACCTTCGACTGCTTTTGTTTTTACGAAGCCTCCAAGCACAAGGACTTGTCCGTCGGCAACGACCGCGCTTGTTTTTATTTCCTTGTTGGATGTTTCACTTGCGCTTTCTTTGAACTCGTCGATGATGGCTCGGATGTCGAGATTTATTAATCCGTCTGAGTTTATTTGTGGGGTGAATTCGATTTCTGTTTTTGCAGAGGCTGTTTCATATTCTGCAACCGAGCCGCCGTATGATGGCGTATAATCACCTTTTTGTACTTGCCTTGATTCTCCAACGGCAACTTTTCCTGTAACCCTGTTGGTTACGGTGACAAACGGATTTGAAACAACGCTTGTGTTTGTTTGTGTCTCCATCGCACGGAATAGTCCCCAAACGCCGCCGGCAATTTTGCCTAGCGATATGACAGAATTTCCACGAGTTGCGAGACCTGTCAGCAGGTTCCCGAAATCGCCAAGAAGTGAAAGCGGGCTAAGGTTGTTTCCGTTGCCGTCTTTCATGTTGATTCCAGAAACCATTCCAGTTTGCCAGTTCATGTTTTTAAATGCCTGTCCCTCGTGCTGTCCGCGAAGTTGTGCGCCAAGCTTCTTTGTGTCATCGATGTCAATATCGACAATGAGTGTTTCAATCGCAACCTGTGGCTGTGGGCGATCGAGGTCTTTGATTGTTTCTTTGAGCAGCTTCCAGTCTTGTTTGTCGACGCTGGAGACAAGAAGCCTGTTTCCCGTTTTGTCGACTTCAAACCGCATCTTTTTGAAAAATTTTCCTCCGCCACGAACGCCGCCGTGCCTGTCTGCTCCTGAGTCCGATGAGGCGTTTACAACTTCTTCGATGATACGTTTTACCTGGTCAGCGTCGGCGTACTGCAGTTCGTAGATATGAATTGGAGATTCAAGGTTTAGTGTTGTTTCATCGAAATATGTCCCGATGAATTCTTCAATTTTTTTAATTGCCTTTTTGTTTCCAAGCATGATCAAAGAGTTGGTTCTTTCTTCAACGATGATTCTAGTGGATGTGTCGAAGTATTCGGCAGATTCGTCTGGCGCGCGGCCGAGAAGCCTTGCAATTGGATTACCCTCAGGCTGCTTCATGAGGCTGTCGAGAACTTTTTTAACTTCGCCTGCGTCAGCACGCTTCAGTCGTATGACGTACGGAACCTCTTGTATTCCCGATTGGTCGAGCTGGTTCACAACTTTCATTGCCGATTTGATTACGTTACTACGCTCGGTGATGATGAAGCCGTTGATGCTGTCCTGGCGGATTATGCCGCTGCCAGGTCCGAGCATATTTTTAATAAGTGGCTCAACTTCGCTCGCTGTAATATTTTTCAGAAATGTTACGAAGCGAATTGTTTCGTCTGTCGTTGGCAAGTCTTCTGCTGGAACGTTGATGTACACAGGCAGCGGCTCAAAGCGCTTGGTGTCACGTTTCACAATTTTGTACAAGTCGCCAGAGCGCGTGATGGCAAACCCAGATGCATCAAGAACGGTTTGGAAAACTTCCCACGCCTGTTTTTGACTAAGTTTCGTTCTTGTGTTTAAGGATATTTTTACGCCCTTGGTTTCCTTTGCTGGAACCATGTTGAGCTTTTTGAGTTCGCCCATGTAGTTGATGAAGTTGGAGAGGTCAGTGTTTTCAAAATTTAGTGTTATGTCCTTCTCGTCGTTCTCATCGTCGGGAAAAGTTATTCGTTCGATTTCTTCTAGTTCTTCTGATTCTTCTTCGGGGTCTTCGATTGCATCTTCAAAATCTTCCACATCCAGCGCTTCATCGCTTTCGGCTTTTAGTTCATATTTTTTTGTGCCTAAGCCTTTTTTGCTTGCGCCTGTTTCTATGATATCGCTTGGCTTAATTGACTCTACCGTTGGGCGCTTGAAAACCATTGAGCGTGCGGCTGCAGGACCTGTGACGGTCAGCAGTGCCAGCAAAATCACGAGAAATAAATTTGTGCTTTTCATTATGCCATTCCCCACAGTAGGGCCCTAAATTTCCCTATCTCCTACGACGAGCTTGGGACTTCATATTTCCAACGAGATTTTGTCGCATCATTGATATCATGTCCTCATAGCTCTCGTTCTTGTGTTCTTTCTCGAACTTTTCTTTTTTTTCTTCTTTTGTGTTTGCATTTTCTTCGGTCCCGCCACCTGAGAATATTTTTGCTTTCTGTTCATCCTCATCGAGGTTATCGATCGATCCCAATTTGTATGTGATCAGAAGTGGTTGCCCGTCGCGAGTTATTTGTGCTGCGACGTAATTTTTGTCAGTTGATTTTTTTACCGCCTCGTAAGCCTGGATTCTACCTTGCGCGCTCGTGAGTGAAATATTGTTGATGGTTGAGATTATATCATCTTTTTGCAATCCGATCTTCTCTCCGAGTGAGTTAACCCCGATAGATCCAACCTTTATGCCTATCATTGTTCCACTATCGAACTCTGGAGACAGAGAAAGTTCTTCCATGAAACTTCCGAGAGATGGCACAAGTTCTGGGAATCTGGATAGATCTATGTTGTACGCGGTGTCTTTAAGTTTTTTTACTATTGTGTCGATCAGTGGCTTCTCTTCGGCTCCTGGAAGAACGGCAATTTTTCTTAGGAAGACAGTTTCTTGTTGACCGTTGCTTCTCAGGATTACGATTCTATTTTGTGCGATTTTAATTATGGTTCCATCTTTTATTGTGTCACCGAAGTGATGTAATTTTTCTTTTCCGGATTCGTCTGCGATCATCGCGATGCTTTCATTCTCACGCGACGAGAGGATGATTCCATTGAGTCCGATCCCAAGTGGTGGCAGAAATTTTGGCGCTTCTAGGGCAGGTGCATTTTGTGGTGTCGGTGCGTTGAAAGATGGGATGGGAAGAACCAAACTGTTTTTCTGTGCCACCGAAGATGGTTGGGAAAACAGCCCGAAAATATCTCGATGCCCATAGATTTGTTCTACAGGGGCCGCCTTGCTGGCGGTCGCAGCATCGTCGGTGCTTGCAATTCGTGGCCTTAGTTTGGGCGGTTCTTGTCGAAGAAGGTGATTTGCCAACGTCGAGAAGATGAACATCGTAAGTAGGGCCCAATTTAAAACCCATAATGGCTGTCTCATCCGGGCACTTCCTTCCACCTAGGATCTATCACGAACATAGGCTTTATCACTTCGTTGAGTCAAGGAAGTGGATTTTATGGCGTAGGAATGCCCATAAGTATTTTCTCAATAATTTCATCACTTGAAATGTTGTCCGCTTCCGCTTCGTATGTCAGAAGGATTCTGTGGCGAAGAATATCGGGTGCTACTGCTTTGACGTCTTCCGGGATTACAAAGTGTCGTTTTTTTAAAAATGCATGTGCTCTCGAAGCTAGATGTAATGCTAGCGATGCGCGCGGTGAGGCGCCGTATTCGATGAGCGTGTCGATGTCCATCTTGAACTTGCGTGGCTCGCGAGTTGCGAACACAATGTTGAGGATGTAATCAACGACTTTATCATCGATATAAATATGGTTAACCATATCCTGAAGCGCAAGAACTTCTTTTGCTTTAAGTATTGCTTTAACTTCACTTGGCTTTGATGCGCGAGTGAGGACTTCCTTTTCGTCTTCTCGCTCAAGATGATTGAGAATTAATTTGAAAATAAATCGGTCAACTTGGGCTTCCGGCAGGTGATACGTTCCTTCCTGGTCAATTGGGTTTTGCGTTGCAAAGACCATGAAAGGCTTGCCTAGTGGGAATGAGTTTTCCCCTATTGTTACCTGGCGTTCTTGCATTGCTTCTAGAAGTGCGGACTGAACCTTTGCGGACGCTCTGTTGATTTCGTCGGCAAGTACGATGTTTGTGAAGACTGGTCCTTTGCGTGTTTGGAATTCATGTGTCTTTGGATTGTAGACCAAGGTTCCAATGAGGTCCGCTGGCAGCAGGTCAGGAGTAAACTGGATTCGCTTGAAGTCAAGGTCTATCGCATCAGAGACCGTTTTGACAAGCGTGGTCTTTGCGAGTCCGGGGACGCCCTCGAGGAGTACGTGCCCATTGCAAAGCAACCCGATGATAATTCGGTCTACGACGTAAGACTGCCCAACGATGACCTTGCTGATCTCAGACTTGAGCCCTTGAAGTTTTATTGCTTCTTCTTTTATTTCTTCCGACTCGTATTTTTTCTCCATTTTTCCCTCTGAAGTTTATTCGTGCCTATGAATATTGCTGCGCATGGGACACGGTGAATTGTAATACTTTTTTCACAATAGGAACAGTGCGAGTTTGTGTCCCTGCTGCTTATTTCTTCTTCTCATCCGATGGTTGCACGATTGGACCGTCTGACAACCCACGGATGAATTGGTGAATGTAAGGATCTTTGCAATGCCAAATATCTTTTGTTGGTCCCTTGTGCATGATTTTTCCCTTGTATAACATCGCGACTTGTGTTGCGTAGTTGAAAATGTCGATGTCATGCGAGATTACGAGCGTTGTAATCTTTCGCTCTTTGTGTGTCTGCGCCATCAGTTCGTGAATCATTTTTACTGAGATTGGGTCGAGCCCTGTGGTTGGTTCGTCGTAAATTAGGATTTTGGGATTGAGCATTAGGGTGCGCGCAAGGCCAACACGCTTCTTCATTCCACCGGATAGTTCCGCAGGATATTTTTGCATGGAGTCCTCGGATAAACCGACACTTTTTAATTTTTCTAAAACCATCGGATAAACTTTTTCTTCCGGCTCTCCGTCTTCGAACATCTTTATTCCGACATTCTCAAAAACAGTTAAGGAGTCAAGGAGGGCAGCGAACTGGAAAACATACCCGCATTTTTTAAATATTTTGCGACGAGCGTCCCCCTTGAGCTTTGTGACTTCGTCTCCGTCGATTCTCACTCTTCCGCTGTCTGGCTTTAGTAGCCCAACAATTTGCTTCAGAAGAACAGATTTGCCAACACCGGACTGTCCGATCACCGCGAGGAATTCGCCTTCAGCAACTTCAAGATCTAGTTTGTTTGTGATTATGTTTTTTCCGAAGCGCTTGGATAGCTTTTCAATTTTAATCATTGCCTTCTCCTACGACGTAAACATCAAGGAGGACAGGATGTAGTCGGTGATAAAGATCGTTACGCATGCGTAGACAACACTTTGCGTTGTTGAAAGCCCAACTCCCTTTGATCCACCTTCTGTCGTATCGCCTTTGTAGCAGGCTATCGTTGATAACAAGATCCCGAAAACGACCGACTTCACCAATCCCATCGTGATGTCTTTCATTAGAACATTTTCTCGGATTGATGATAGGTAAATCTCTTGGTTTATTTTCAGAGAGTAGATTGAGACAAGGTATCCAGCAGTTGTACCAAAAACGGTGCATATCAAAGACAGGAACGGCATGATGATTGCGGTTGCGATCATCCTCGGGACCATGAGGTACCTGTGGGTATTTATTGATAGTGTGGTGAGGGCGTCAATTTGTTCTGTGATGCGCATCGTTCCGATTTCAGCGGTCATTGCAGATCCTGCTCGGCCGGTGACCATGATTGCGCTAAGCATTGGTCCAAATTCTCTAGCCATCGAGATGACAACGATTGGCCCGATGTATTGGTACATTCCAAAGCGGGACAAGCCTTCGTATGTGTGGACCGCGAGAACTCCACCGACGGCGGCGCCGGTCAGAGCGACAACTCCCCATGAGTTTACACCGATGTGATTCATCTGATGGATGATCTCGAAAAATTTCATGCGAGTGGTGAACATGGTTAAGATTGCGCGGCGGAAAAACATTCCGAGCCTGCCAAGTCCCTCAGCAGCCGACAAGGCTTTCTTGCCGACGGCGTCTATGAATTCGAGGACCATTCCTTTCTCCGGTAGGAAGAGTCGTTATTTCGTGCTTTCGCTTTTATGTTCTTGTGGAGCGTTTGCTTCGTGTCTTGCAGCAGCTTTTTTGTCAGCTTTCATTGTTGCAGACGAAGCGCGATAGCCAGCGAGAGTAGACTCATTCACTCTTTTTGTCTTGAAGATGGTAAGCCCAAGTGCTCCAAAGATGAAAGCTATTCCCAAAGCCCATGTAATTTTTTCGAACATTGTTTGCCCCCCGGATCCACCGAAAAGCATCTGCTGTCCACCGCCGAGCCCCATGTCGCCACGGCCCTGTTGAATCAAGATTACTATTGCCAACAGGAAAGATACTGCGACGAGAACGAATGTAAATAAACCGACGATCATTTTAAGCCCCAAACAAGGATATGCTACAGATTCCGCTAACTTACTTGGATTCTACTACTTTTTTGAAGTCTTGGAAATTTAGTCCACATTTTCCCACAAGAAAACCACCAAGCGCATTTATTTTTTTCAAATTGCCTATTGATTCCGGCGTTACCCCTCGACCATAGAGAATTTTGGCTTTTTGGTGAGGAAACGCTTTTGGTGCCAGTTTTGCGATGCACGATACAACATTTTCGATGTGATCAATGGGGGCTGGATCTTGTGTTGCGGCGAGATCGTAGGCAATGTAGACATGTTCGTGGGATGAAACAGCCTTAGAAAGAGACGCAGCAAATTCTAATCTTTCTCTCACTGTGTCGACGATTGAGCCGTGTTTAACTTCGTTGTTCACACAAATTATTGGTGTAACTCCGTGGGATAACAGTTGTTGAACTTGTTGTGGTACGGAATCGTTTTGCTCTTGAAGATGTTCTAAGTGTCCAACGAACGCGTGCGTGCAGCCGGCTTCATTCAAGCTTTGTGCAGAAATCTGTCCCGCGAATTTTCCCGATGCGTGCCCCGAGCATACCTGTGCTCCGACAGTGATTGGGGTGTTGAGAAATATTTTTGAAATTGGGTAAATGCTTAGATGCGACGGGCACAAGATAATTTCGGTTGCAGTTTTATCGGCAAGACTTATGAAGTCATCGTAGTTATTCGCCGAGAACTTTAGCTCTTTGGAAAAACTTTTTTCCATTTTCCAGTTAACAACAAAAGTATATCGCCTTTTCATTTGCAACCTCCAACCCAGGCAAAATATTTCTTGATGCGATAACACACAATAATAGACTAGTTGAGAATGCATTTTTTTCCAGGTGTAATTTTTATAAGGCGTGGTATCCTTATCGAGCGTAATAACTTGGTTTCAAGGGCTAGGTCAGGATTTTATACTTCATAAAAACATACTTTGTTTGTTGGGAATAAAAATTATGATGAATCTAAGAAAAGCGTTTGGTGCGCTATTTGTTGTTTCGTTTTTAGCATTGTCGCCCGTGCATGCGGCGCACTTTGCGAGCAAGCATCTTCCATTTTCAAATTTCAAAGTCGCTAGTGCTCCTCAGGATCACGGAAGATTTTTTTCTGACACTTTTGTTTCAACTTCTGATGAAGCTTGGAGTTACAATGGAACAGAAATAAGTTCCCGCGAAATTTACGGGAAGTATTGTCTAAAAGATGTTGCGGATGCTTTGGTGACGTACAATGCCGACATTGGAACGTCTGGGTATCAAACTCCGACAGCAACAAACTTTTTGGATTGGGACGGAAAAAAAATTGGGATGCACATTGCCAACAGGCAAAGTGCTCGCGGTGTTTGCTTTGGCTTTCGCCAAGATTTAAAGCTTAAGGTTTGCGAGCGGTCCGGTGGAAGTACAAATTTTGATAAGTTAAAAAATACACTTGCTGGTGGAACTTTTTTTGTTGGTGCGTCAATGCCGATCATGCGTGTGAGTTCGATGAACACCTACTCGTTTGTTCGTGATGACTCTGTGATTGCTATGATTCACGACTATGACGTTACAAATCTAAAAAAATTACTTGCCCAGATGCATGAAGAACTTGGGATGAAGGGCAACGTGTGGTCAAACATCGGAGCCGGGGACCCAGATTTATTTTGGGGCTTTAAACGCCACTTCGGTAGAGGCTTTCGTATGAAGCACATTGATATAGAAGTTCAAAATGGATTTATCCTTCCTACGGGCGAAACTTTGGATCCAGATTATCCGTCGTCAATTTCAATGGGCAATGAAGGCTTCGCTGGTTATTTTGCCGCACGCGTTGATTTTGGTGTTAAGCATAATGTTCGTGTTGGTTTGGCCACGAGGTTTCAGGCGTATCCTTGGCACATGTTAAGCCGAAGGGTTCCTGTTGGAGATGAGCATCCAGACTTTAGTCCGGTAACAGCAACCATTTCAGTTGGGAAAGGAATGACCTCGAGGTTTGTACCGTACATTGTGTTTGAAAAATTTATGGATGGGGTCGATGTCGCTGTGTCGTATTCGTATACACATCATGGCCGCGACAGGTGGGACCTTGGCGAAAATGCGTTACTAAAAAACAATCGTGCTAGAATTGACAGCATGCTTAACGAGCGGTCTTGGTGGGTAGCAAAACATGTTGGAATTGATATCACGTGTGATGCGAAATGTCGGATGCCATGGTTGCCGCTTGATCCAAAAGTTACCTTTCGATATGAGCGACCGATCGGTGGAAACAGTGTTGCGAAAAGCAACTATCTGTCACTTGGTGTCGAGCTAAAATTCTAGTACATTGTCCGAGTGGTGTAACTGAATTGATTATAAGGGGAAGGTCGTATGAAGTTTATGCCTTCGAGGCTGTTTAGGCTTTTTTCAAACGATCTTGCGATCGATCTTGGGACTGCTAATACCGTTATCTATGTTCGGAACCAAGGCGTAATTTTGGATCAGCCTTCTGTTGTTGCGATTAAAAGGGTAACAAGTGAAGTGCTTGCCGCTGGGAACAAAGCAAAAGAGATGCTTGGAAAAACACCAGAGAGTATCATTGCTTGTCGCCCAATGAAGGATGGGGTTATTGCGAGCTTTGAACTTACGGAAAGCATGCTCCGATATTTTATTCGCGAGGTTCATGACAATCGAACAACACTTGTTCGTCCACGAATGATTATTGGTGTTCCGTCTGGAATTACGCAAGTCGAAAAGCGCGCTGTAGAAGATTCTGCTAAGCAGGCTGGAGCTCGCGAAGTTTACACAATTATGGAGCCGATGGCTGCTGCGATTGGCGCTGGGCTTCCGGTTGAAGAGCCGGTTGGAAATATGATCGTCGACATTGGTGGTGGCACAACAGAAGTTGCAATCATTTCGCTTAAAGATGTTGTCTATTGCAAGTCGGTTCGCGTTGGTGGCGACGAAATGGATCGCTCAATTGTTCAGTACATCAAACGCAAATACAATCTTCTCATCGGTGAAAGAACTGCCGAGTCCGTCAAAATTGATATTGGAACTGCGATGCTAACCGACAGCGAAGAGCGCGAGATCGATGTCAAAGGTCGCGACCTTGTAACTGGCGTTCCAAAAACAATTCGCATGAGTGAGCAAGAAGTTTTCGAAGCCTTGGCGGAACCAGTCAGTGTTATCATTGAGGCAGTGCGCTCTGCGCTTGAGAATGCACCACCAGAACTTTCATCCGACCTTGTCGATCGCGGAATCATGATGGCGGGTGGAGGCTCAAGGTTGAACAATCTTGGGGTGCTTATTTCTCGCGAGACAGGCTTGCCAGTTCGCGTTGCCGACAACCCATTACTTTGTGTTGTTGAGGGTGCGGGAAGAGTTCTTGATAATTTTCAATTCTTCCGCGACGCATTGATGTAATTTATCGCCAACTTCCACCAGGTCCGGGCGGTGCGCTTCGTATGCTTGATTCAGGGTTGTTTGGCCTTTGTAGGTCAATGTTGCGGTGAGAAATCATGTCTGTGATGGCGGTGATGATGCACACTGTTTCTTTACTCACGAGAGCCTCAATGTTGCCGCGGAGGTGAATTGACTTTACCTTGTGTCTCATCTCGTCGAAAAAAGATCTGTTGGTTTGTAATCTGTGCAAGAACATTCTTACTCCAACCGGGAAGCCGAGCATTGTTGCGCCATCTTCGTCTGGCATTTGTATTGCTGGCTTGTTGCAGTTAATGATCTCGTGGGCCTTATGGTTTACGTATGTTGGAGGGCGATCGCCTAGCTTTAGCACTAAGAGATCTTCGAGCGTTGACATGCCGCTTGGTAGTTTTTGTAGCG
>JABIAA010000086.1 GCA_018656485.1 bacterium
TACCACTGGATAACATGAAGGTCACGCTGCTAGCAGCCTGCTTTATTCCAGGTGGTTACTACGAAGACATCAAGGGCGCATTGCTCTGGAACGACGCTTATGCCTCACTCGACAAGGCTGATCAACTAAAGCTTACCACTGCAAACTACGGCATGGGAGATGATGTTTCGTGCCTCTTCGGAGCAAAGTTCGAGTACGAATTCTAAAAAAGACACACTACACTTGTACCGCGAGGGGGGAGCTGAAGCTCCCCTTTCGTGTATCTGGCTAACTTGAGTTCAGCGATAAACCTGTTAGAATGGGCCTTGTTTACGCAGTCTTTGTCTGCAGGGTATGTCCCCCAAAGGTTTCGTCCATGTCACATTTGAAACGATCGTTACACTGCGGCCATGTAGCCGAAAAGAAAATTGGAAGCGAACTCATACTTGCTGGTTGGGTTCATCGGTGGCGTGACCACGGCGGAATAATTTTCATCGACCTGCGTGACAACTCCGGAATCATGCAACTAGTCTTCGATCCTGCCGTCGTTCCAGACGCACACTCACTCAGAGCAGAGTCCGTCATAGCAGCAAAGGGAATCCTGGAAAATCGAACCCCAGAAACCATTAACAAAGACTTGCCTACCGGGAAATTTGAACTGAAGGTCACTTCATTTGAAGTCCTCAACAAAGCAAAGGCGCTACCATTCCAGCTGGACGAAGCGGAAAAAGTTGCTGAAGACATAAAACTTACTTATCGCTATCTCGATCTCAGAAGCGAAGAAAAACAGAAAACTTTAAAACTCAGAAGCGATCTATGCTTTGAGATGCGATCATTCTTACACTTGCATGAATTTTGCGAAATCGAAACTCCAATCCTGTCAAAAAGCACGCCGGAAGGTGCGCGGGATTATCTTGTCCCATCGCGAGCTTATCCTGGCAACTGCTATGCGCTTCCGCAGTCGCCGCAAACCTACAAACAAATTCTCATGGCCTCCGGTGTCGAAAAATATTATCAGATCGCACGTTGCTTCCGTGACGAAGATCTGCGCGCAAACCGTCAGCCAGAATTTACACAACTCGACATGGAAATGTCGTTCATCGACGAACGTGATGTACAAGATTTGTGCGAAGACATGTTTAAGAAAATTTGGGATAAATTTGCGCGGCGCCCACTCAAAGATAAAACGTTCCCGCGCCTGACATACGCCGAAGCATTTTCTCGATTTGGCTCTGATAAACCAGACATTCGCTTTGATCTCGAGATAAATAACATAGACAAACTTTTTGAGCAGACCAAACTCACATTTTTAAAAGCAACAATTGAGCGTGGCGGAAAAATTGGAGCACTTTGCCTCAAAGACAAAAACCTTTCGAGATCAGAACTTGAAGGCTGGGTGTCGCGAGCGATGCACGACTTCGGTGCCAAGGGTTTACTTTATGTTCGATTCGATGAAAGTGGAAAACCAAATTCACCAGTTGCAAAATTCTTGCCGGACAATTTTCTAGAGCAAGCACAAAAGGTCGTTCCTGGCATCACCGCTTCGGACACACTCTTCATTGTGGCCGGCGACTATAAATCATCATGGGAAGTCCTTGGAAAACTTAGGGTTGAACTTGCGCAGAAACATGAACTTGTTGATGAAAGCAAAGATGCGTTTTTGTGGATCACAGATTTTCCACTGGTCGAATGGGACAGAGAGGATAAGCGCTGGTATGCAATGCATCACCCATTCACCTCTACCGTGGAAGGTTCCGACTGGAACAAGCCAGAAACTTTGATTGCACGCGCGTACGATCTTGTGTGCAACGGAGAAGAACTCGGTGGAGGATCAATCCGTATCCACCAACGCGAGATCCAACAAAAAATGTTTGACCTCCTCGGAATTAATAAAGATTCAGCAAAAGAAAAATTTGGATTCCTTCTTGAAGCACAAGAACTAGGATTTCCACCACACGGAGGAGTTGCATTTGGCCTCGATCGACTTGCGATGATTTTATCTGACGCAAACTCGATTCGTGATGTAATTGCATTTCCAAAAACACAAAACTTCAGCTGCTTGATGACTCAAGCTCCATCAACTGTTGGGACTGATCAACTGCGAGAGTTGGGGCTAAAGTGCACAAAGGCAGCGACACCCCCAAAGAACTAATTCATTGCGAGACTACATTCCAGAGCGATATCATTGCTTTAGACGAAGCAGCTGATTGCGACAAGGATGATTTAGCAACAAACATTCACTCCGGGGGGGAGAGAAATGAAGATAATGTACGCGCCATGGCGCGGCAGCTACATCAAAGACACAAACAAAACGCGGGACAAAAAATCACGCAAAAATGACTGTGTGTTTTGTCAGCACATCTCAGAGTCAAACGACAAATCAAATTTGGTAGTCCGCAGATTTCCGAATTGTTTCGCATGCCTAAATCTTTTTCCATACAGCTCGGGGCACGTTCTCGTTATTCCCAACGAACACATCGGGGAGCTTGAAGATGTTTCTGCCGATGTACAATCCGAGATCATGCATACAACAAGCCTAGTCACACAAGCGCTCAAAAAAAGTCTGCATCCCGATGGTTTCAATATTGGAATAAATCTTGGAAACGCCGGAGGGGGAGGGATTCCTGCACACATGCACGTGCATGTTCTTCCGCGCTGGACGGCGGACACCAACTACATGACGACAATAAGCGACACAAGAGTTCTCAGCGTCGACCTTTACGAAGTGTACGACAAGATCAAAGAATCATTGGACGAACTCTGCGAGAGAAAATAGTTCAACGTGCTAGCCGCCATTTTCCTGGCTCACGCATGCTGTAAAAACTCCAAGGGGACATGGGGCGACGCACCAAATGCGTTTGGAGATCCCCATGAAAAACGTAATGCTATCAACACTTGCACTCGCGCTTTCTCTCTATACCAACGCTGGACCAACCCAAAAGGCTTCAAAGGCTCCAAGGGTTTCACATGAAGATGAAGAAGCAAACATCAAAGACACGTCGCACCTAGTTAAATTTATTAGCGAAATACTCACCCTTGCCAGCTGTGGAAACGAAGAACTATTGGTGCAAATCAAACGGCTCAGCTGCACAAACTGCGAACTTAGAGACATTCCATCAGAATTTTTTCACTTGAGTGGACTTGAAGAATTGATTCTCAACAACAACAACCTCTGCTACGTAACCCCAAACATAGCCAAATTTAAATCACTAAAAATTTTAGATCTAAGCAACAATAGAATCAAGGAGCTACCTGAAACAATTGGAGAAATGCGCTCACTTATCGACATCAACCTGAGTAATAACTTTCTAGAAAAATTGCCCAATAAAATTGCCAACCTAAGGCAACTAGAAAGATTAACGGTTCGGCACAATACATTAAAAAAATTGCCGTCCGGATTTTCAAAACTAAAACAGCTTCAGTACCTCGACATCAGAAA
>JABIAA010000087.1 GCA_018656485.1 bacterium
AACTTTTTGGTGATCGTGCACGTGGAGAGTTAGCATGCGATTCGAAAAATACCAGTCACTTGGAAATGACTTCATTTTAGTTGAGGGGAAGGCACCTGACAGTCGGGCGATCCAATCGATGTGCGACAGGAAATTCGGAATCGGTGCGGATGGTGTTCTTGTGGTTGGTGCGGGTAGAAGCGAAATTTTTAATGCGGATGGTTCACCCGGAGGCTTTTCGGGGAACGGTGCGCGGATCATAGCGAAGTATTTGGCGGCAAAAGAAAATTCAAAGAAAGTTTCATTTGTGATGGGCCGCAATGCGGTTACTGCAACGATTATGGATCCGTTTGGTGTTGATTCATCGGTTGAAACTTTAATGGAAGTTCCGTGTAATAAAATTACGACATGCTCGACCGATGGGCTTGATGGCTTTGAAGTTGATGTTGGAAACCCGCACAGGATTTTTTTTGTGAACGAACTTAAATCACCAACACAAAGTTTTTCTGCGGTGACGAATCGCTTTCCTGCGGCTAATGCGCATTTTGTAAAATTTACGGATGGGTTTTATGAGATGCGAAGTTTCGAGCGTGGAGTTGGGGCAACAATGGCATGCAGCTCGGGTGTGTGTGCGCTGATGCAACTTTTGGTTGGGATCAAGAAAATTAATTTTGACGAGCCAGTGCGGGTATCGATGCCGGGTGGTGAGGTCGATGCAATGATCAAGGGTGGTGTTTGCATTCGACTTGTAGCAGAGGCGACAAGAGTTTTTTCTGGGGAGTGTGATTTATTTTGAGCACAATGAGCATTGCCTCGATTGGGCATTTGCCCTTATAATGAGGCTCATTGCTGTAAGTGTTAACGTAGGGGAAGTTAATGTTTTCACTGTTCAACGGGCCGGCGTGGCAGCTCATTGTTCACGCGGATCTGGCCACCAAGCTTGTTTTGGTTTCGCTATTTTTGCTTTCTGTTGTTTGTGTCGCCGGTGTGATTTTCAAATGGTTTGAGCTTGGGCTTGAAGAAAAAAATACATACGACTTACTTCAGAAGGTTCGTGCGGCGAAAGATGTTGAAGCGGCGCTTGAAGTTTCAAAACAATTTCACGGTGGGATTGGCGGAAAATTGGTTCACGGAATGTTCAGTGAGCTCAACCGCCACGTCGAATCTGGTGGAAGTCTCAGTGGCAGTGATTTCGAAGATCTTGCGGATCATGCGGATCAGCTTGTTATTGCGCACGAGGCGGAGGCGTCCAGATTTTTGCCAGTGCTTGGAACTAGTGCGGCGGTTTCTCCGCTCGTTGGTTTGTTTGGAACTGTGTGGGGTTTGATCTGTGCGTTCACTAGCATTAGCCAGCAAAAGTCGGCGGACATTGTTGTTATTGCGCCGGGAATTGCAGGTGCGCTTTTGACGACGCTTGCGGGTCTTGCTGTCGCGATTCCAGCTTTGATTTTTTATCACTTTCTGTCCGGAAAAGTACGCAGTGTTGAGCGCAATCTTTATGCTATCTCGGATCGTACACTGATGCTTATTCGCAGGAGGTTTGTGAGGGAGGGGTAGGATGAAGGGGAAAAGGAAGCGGCAGTTACGTCGCTATGTTATTCCAGAAGTTAGTTTGACACCGTTGATTGACACCGCGCTCACCTTGTTAATCATTTTCATGATCGCTGCGCCAATGATGCACAACGGGATTAAAGTTGCGTTGCCGCATGGCGAAAGCAAAGAGGGTGCTCCACAGCAGGAATATGTTGTGACGGCGAATAAAGATGGAAAAGTATTTTTCAACAACTATCCCGTTGAAGCGGGTGCGCTTGTGAAAACGGTTCGTGCAACGCTTGGTGACAAGACGGAGGAAAGTATCTTTCTTCGCGCCGACGAAGACGTTGCTTGTGGGAAGATGATAACTATTTTGGACGAGCTCAAGTGCGCTGGATTTAAACAGGTTGTGTTCTCGATGAAGTCCAAAGGGAATCTGAAAAAGTTGTGAGGATTTATCAGCGCACGAATAAAGGTGTGCTGGATTTAAACAGGTTGTGTTCTCGATGAAGTCCAAAGGTAATCTGAAGAAATTGTGAGGATTTATCAGCGCACGAATAAAGGTGTGCTGGATTTAAACAGGTTGTGTTCTTGATGAAGTCTAAAGGGAACCTGAAGAAGGTATAAGGATTTTGCCATCGCGAAAAAAATTACTGCGGCGATAACTTCTTTGTGTATTCATCTGATTATTTTTCTTTCATTTATGAGTTCGTTCAGGTGGAATCTTGGAGACATTGATTTTATTGTTTGCGGATACGATGATCTTTTTCAGGCTTCACGCAAGCCTCCGCGTCCAACCGAAGTAAAATTTTTTGAGCCGCGGATGCCACAACTTGACGAAATTGCTAGAGCACAGGCAGCCGATGCCGCAGCGAAAAAAATGGGGGAAAAGGCAGCACAGAAAACTTCCGCGGCAGTTTCTGAAGAGCCGGTTAAAAAAGAAATTGAAGAAGCTGTGAAGCCCGCGGATGAAGAGCCCAAAAAAATCGAACAAAAAGCGCCAGAGCCATTGAAGCCTGATCTGGCAAAGCCTGTGCCCGCAGAAACTTTGAAGACGGTAGAAAATGAATTGACTTCGTGCCCACAAACTAGTGCGCAGAAGAAATTTGACTTCCATGCGTCGCGCCGGGCACTTTATGCAGCGTCTATTCAGCTTGAGGTGCAGCAAGAGGTTGCACGTCATTGGAAGCCGCCGCTTGGAGTTCCGGAAGGAACCGAGTGTCGTGTTCAGTTTAAACTTTCGAACGATGGCGAAGTTGATGAAATCGAGATTCTTGAGAGCTCAGATATTCCGGTGTATGACTTGAGTATCCAACGGGTTGCAGATGACATGCGCTTTGATAAAATTCTTTGGGGTAAGAACTTTACAGTTAATTTTCGTTTATAGGAGATCATAATGCGCGTGCGTATATTTTTTTTAAGTGCAGCGTTTGGCCTTGTGTGCGCGTGTGTTTCTCATTCAGAAGATGTTTCGTACACGGCGGTTGCCCCTGGGAAGGGATTTTCTAAAACAAATGTGTTTGTCACATTCTCGGAGGGGAGTGACGTTGCGTCTCGCGTAGCGGATATTTTATCTTTCGATCTGGAGTTTCCAGGGAAGTTTAAAACGCGACGTCGTGCGCTTGACTATGATGCCTACAAGAAATTTTTAGAGAAGGATAACCGAAAAGCGCTTTTCAAAAGTGGTGTCGATATTGCTGCTTTTGTGGAAGCTTCAGGGAAGCCAGGAAAGAAGGGCCAAAAAGTTTCTGTGACCGCGCGATCGATGGCGAATGGTAAGACGCTGGCAAGTACCACACAATATTTTTTGCCGGCGAACTTCGTTGCCAATGCGCATAAGGTTTCTGCCGACGCGCTCAAAGCTTTGACGGGAAACTCTGGTGTTTGCACCAGCACTATTGCGTGGAGCGAGGGCAAGGATATTTTTATTGGTGACTATGCGTGTATGCAGGCGGTTCGACTTATCGAAAGTCCGGGGAAAAAGTTTACGCTGTCGTGGCATCAAAAAGAGCCAAAGTTATTTTTCTCGCAGGAGACGGAAAAGAACAGCCGGCTTATGGAGGCAAATCTCAAAGGAAAAGAGCGCATCTGTTTTTCTTACCCTGGTCTCAACATGCAGTTTTCTCCATCGGACGACGGAAAAAAAGCATTTGTATGCTTGACGGCTGACAAGGGGAATACAGAATTATTTTTGTTTGATGAAAAGGTTTGCAAGAAGGTTGGACAGCCGGCGTTTAAGCAGTTGACGAAAAACAGCGGAACAAATGTGTCGCCGTGTTATCTGAGTGATGGGAACATGGTTTTTTGTTCGGATTACGAATACAAGCGTCCGCAGATTTACTTTATGGACATAAAGCGCAACAAGTCGTGTCGCATTACGTTCAACCAGCCCTACTGTGCGAGTCCAACGTACTGTGCAAAAACGAACAAAATTGTATATGTGAGCCCGGTTGAAAAGGTCTTTCAGTTGTTTTCTCTCGACTTGGATGATCTGAAAAAGGGGAAGGCGCCGACAACGAAGCAGCTTACTTTCTCTAAGGGGGACAAGCTTTCGCCATCGCTCCATGAGAGTGGAGAGTTTGTGAGCTTCGTAACCGGCGGGCGCGACGACGGAGGTGAGCTGAAATCACAGCTGGCGATTTACAATCTGCTGAACAACCAAGTGAAGATCATGAGCAAGGGGCGAAGTGACCGGAGATATCCAGCTTGGACAGAGCGTCAGCTCTACGCTTTGTAGCAGATCTTGACGAGTCCACCGTTTTTGCTAGCATTGCTCAGCCGGTTTTACTAGAATATCGAGGATGTCCTTCAATAAGCGGTTTTTTTGAGCACTGCACCACTTTGGGTGTGGTGGTGTCCTTGTTACCTCTTTAAAAAATTTTAGGTTTAGAATATGGCTAGAAAACGTGGTCCACTGAAAGGTGGCATCTCTCCGCTCTTTGTTGTGATGTGTGTGATCGGATTTACTTTCGGATATTTGATCTGGTTCAACAGCAATGACACCAATATCACGCAGTTGAAGTACTCTGAGTTTGTCACTGCTCTCAAAGATGGCAAGGTCGCAGAAGTTGAGGTTGACGAGCAATTTGTTGCGGGTAAGTTCCACAACGAGGAGAAAAAGTTTTACGCCTTTGCTGTGCAGAACGAGCGGCTCTGGACTCTTCTAGAAAAGAGTGGTGCGGCAATTACTGTGAAGCCAACAGACAGACAGAACTGGTTTTTCTACTTTTTCCTGATGTTGCTGCTTTTCTCGATCATCCCGTTAATATTTTTCTTCTATGCCAAACAGTCTCAAGGTGGCATGGGCGGAGGCATGGGAAAGATTTTCAATGTTGGAAAAAGCCGCGCGAAATTTATTCCACCGAACGCAATTAAGGTTTCGTTCAAGGATGTTGCGGGGCTTGTCGAGGCCAAAGAAGAGCTTTCCGATGTTATCCAATTTTTGAAGAGCCCGGAAAAGTTTAGTCGCCTTGGTGCGAAAATTCCGCGTGGAATTCTTCTTAGTGGAGACCCTGGAAACGGAAAAACCCTTTTAGCAAGGGCTGTTGCAGGCGAAGCGAAGTGCCCATTTTTCAGCATCAGCGGATCTGATTTTGTTGAAGTTTTTGTCGGTGTTGGTGCGTCACGAGTTCGTGATTTGTTTACGCAAGCAAAACGCCACACCCCATGTATTGTTTTCATCGATGAACTTGATACCGTTGGAAGACAGCGTGGTGCTGGCATTGGTGGTGGCAACGACGAGCGCGAGCAAACGTTGAATCAGCTTTTGTCTGAGATGGATGGTTTCTCAACGGAACCTGGTGCGGTCATTGTTCTTGCGGCAACGAACCGAGTTGATGTTCTCGACAAGGCATTGATGCGCCCAGGTCGTTTCGACAGAATTTTAAATGTTCCGTATCCAGACATCACATGCAGAAAGCATATTCTTGAAGTTCACCTCAAAAAGGTCAAGCTTGCCAAGGGTGTGAACGTTCAAACACTTGCGAAGGGAACTCCGGGATGTAGCGGTGCTGACCTTGAAAACCTTGTGAACGAAGCGGCTCTTGCGGCGTCAAAGGCGGACAAGCGTGCGATCGAAATGATAGATTTTGAACTTGCTCGTGACAAACTTTTCATGGGCGAGGAGCGCAAGACTTTGGTTTTGTCGGATAGCGAGAAAGAGTGCACAGCGTATCACGAAGCTGGTCACACAATTGTGAACATGATGCTTCCTGAGTTTACGGATCCGCTTCACAAAGTTACAATTACCCCGCGTGGAAGAGCGCTTGGTGTTTCATGGTTTTTGCCAGAAGCTGACAGGCACTCCGAGTTTCAGGGAAGAATGGAAGCGTACATCAAGGTTGCACTTGGTGGGCGAATTGCAGAGCAGCTGATTTTTAAAGAAGTCAGCAGTGGCGCGATGAACGATCTTGAGAATGCAACTGAAATTGCTCGCAAGATGGTGTGTCACTACGGAATGTCTAATCTTGGGCCGATTTCTTTTGGAAGTCGTGTTCGTAAGGGAATGGCTATGCAGCCGGAGTATTCCGAAGCTACGGCAAATAAAATTGACGAAGAAGTTTCTAGAATTGTTATCGATGCGTACAAAGACGCTGAAGAGATTCTTAAGTCAGAGACTGATAAACTTCATTCGCTTGCAAAGGAGCTCCTAGAGAAGGAAACGCTCTTTGCGAACGAGGTGTACGACCTGCTTGGAGTTGAGCGACGAGGGCAAGACAAGGAGCAAGAAGACTCGCAGGAATAATGAATTTGCGATTTTGAGAATTGAAAAGTTTTCCACTTTTGTTAGAATTACCACTCGAGCACTTCTCGGAAAGGTACATTCTTAGGGAGTTTTTTGGATGTCTAGAATTTGTGCTGTGTGCGGAAAGCGCCCACAGAGCGCCAATCGCGTTAGTAATGCGAAGAACCGTACGGGTAGGTGGCTCTATCCAAATGTTCACAAGATGAGGTTTTCCCTAAAGGGCAAGACCACGGTCCAGCGAGGACCGGTGTGCACCAAATGTGTTAAGTCAGGGAAAATCACAAAAGTCGTCTAAAAACCACGACTTTATAAATAGTAGGAAACAATGGCTAATATAAAATCTTCAAAAAAAGACATAAAAAGGAGTACCGTAAGGACTAAGAGGTCTGCAGCGCGAATTAGTGAGATTAAAACCCTCATGAAAAAAGTAATCGCGTCTGCTGCTTCCGGTGCTGCTGGAGAGGCTAAAGAGCTTTTCAGGTTAGTCGAATCGAAGATTGCCCGTGCAAAGGGTAAGGGGGTCTTGAAGGGGAATACTGCTTCAAGAAAAATTAGTCGCCTTGCAAAAAAGGTGAAAGCTGGGCAAGCGTCATAGGGGACGCTGCAAAGCTTACTTTGACTTTTTTTGATAGGCACGTGGTGCTGTGAACAAGGGGGGGCCATGTTCAAGTCAGGAAAGGTCATCATTACGGTCGACAAGGTAGAGTCCGCGTTGAAGTTCTACACGGAGAAACTCGCCTTCGACCTCGCTGACCTTAAAATCAGAGATGACGGTGGGCAATATATAAGCTACGCCGAAGTCAAAAAAGGCAAAGTCAAAGTTGGGTTCCGCGTCCCAGTGATCGAGGAACTCGCAGACTTTAGCATCTTAAAACGCTCCGCAGGTCGCGGAGTTTCGCTCATTGTAGAGCTCAAGAAAAGCATCGATCGGTACTTTCTCCGCTGTCAAAAGCGCGGGGTAGAAATCATCAGTAAGCTCAGCGATGCTAGCGATGGTCGACGATCATTTGAGGTCAAAGACATCTTTGGGATTCGAATCAAGTTTTGGCAGATGGATGAACGCTACAAAGAACCTCGTCCAGAACGATTCTGCGGATTCAAACTTTCATATGATCCAGACGGGAAGGTTGCCAACGAGGAAGAACAACTGAACGCTATGATCGATTGGGTTAACAGCTTTGGAATGCTCAAGCGAGTGTCCAAGAAGTTTGCTAGGTCATGGCTGAAAAAACTCAAAGGCAAACTCTAAAGAAAATAACATCTAGATAGCAAAAGAGGCGTGGCTTAAAAACCGCGCCTCTTTTTTTGTTCACATGAATTTATTTATTTGTTTTCGTCTTCGGGACTGGGTTCGTCTTCGGGACTGGGTTCGTCTTCGGGACTGGATTCATCAGCATCTCGAGTGTTCGGTTTATTCTCATCTTCTTCCGGCTCACTAGTTATTTCATGCAGCTCTTCCTTTGCCGCTTCTGTTGGAACCTCGATTGTAAGGATTCCGTC
>JABIAA010000088.1 GCA_018656485.1 bacterium
ATCAGTGCGGCGGCAACCGCGAGTCCGCCGCCTGCCATAATTAGATCTGTTGCGAGCGGGGCGTCTTTTTTAAATTCTTTGTCGGTATTGCTTCCTGATGGGACGGTCCAAGTTTTGAGCCCCCCATTTCCGTCTGGCAATGCGATTTGGACTGGGAACCTTGTATTGTTCGTAAGCAATTTAAAGATGCCCTCTCCGGAATCACTAAGCCCGCGCGCTGATGGTGATACTTGATAAAATGGCAGCAGGGCGATGAGCAGGGATGCCGCGATTGCAATTCGTCGACTTAACATTTTTAGCTCCTTCCATTATTTCATTCCTACATTTTTAGTCAGTAGGGCTTTTCGATGCAAGGCTTTGGCAGGCAGGGGCCGCGGAGTGACTCCGCCAGGAAGGCTGAGCCTTCACCCGCGGTACAGACACATTTGCTAGATTTATTTTCTTGAGAAACACAAACTTTTAAGGGATGGCTTTCCCTCCTCCCGATGTTCGGAGGATTTTACAAAAAAAATAAAACTATCGAAGGTGGTTAAACGCAGTGAGTTCCACGCAATGGGAGGAAGGATGGCAGATTTTATTTTTTGTGCGATATAAAAAAAGGGCCCTGGATTCAGGACCCTTTGAATGTTTTTAGGTTTCTTAGTGGGCGACAGGTAGCTTGCAATTTGGACATTTGTTTTGCGGACACGATAGTGGGTTTGAAAGACACTCTGCACAAAGGTAGCGTCCGGCACAGTTCTTGGTTTTGGCTGGGCAGAGGTCGCTGTGAGCTGGTGATTCGAAGCAAACTGGACAGAAGCCCCGCTCATCAAGTTCTTGCTTTGTCTTTGTTATGAATGGATTTGCTCGGCTCAGCAAATTGAGAACAAGCCCTCCACCTTGGATGACGTATTCCCCCCGCCAATCTCCGTTGAATAGTGCGTTGTGCAAAGGTACCGAGAAATTTTTTGCGGCTTCTTTTTCGTCATCGGTTGCTTCAGGATGTTCAATTATCTCATCGAATTCTTTGAGGCTCTTTTCCATGTCTTGAACAAGCTTTTTGCGATCTGTGTAGCTTTGGAATTTTGAGTCGCTTGCAAAGGTCATTTCGTGATGTTCATTTTCCATGATGGGCTGCCAGTTTTCTTGTAGCGAAACAATTTGCTTTGCTTGGTCGAACATTGCCATGACGTTCCCCCCTTGATAAATTTCCAGAGGTCGCCCTTCCATTACGCCGTCAAAAAGAGCTTCGTGTAACATGTCGTATATGTATCTTCCGAACGATAGAGCATCATCTCCCGCGTCTTCACGATTAATGAGTGCGTTAAGTTGGTGAAGGCGCTCCTCAATGGTTTCTATGAATTCAATTCGTTTTCCATATGGGGAATCAGCTCGAAACGTCATCTTATAATCGGGGTTTTTCATGCATGGTTGCCATGGCTCGATTTTATCAAGGGCTTTGTCCATTGCGGCGATTAGCTTAATCCGATTGGGTTCGTACCAAGTGTAATGTGGGTCGCTTGGGGGGTAGGCATCAAAACTTCCTGCCGCCTCTATGAGTTTTTCGCGGGTGACGGCGGCAACGCGTCGAAGAGTTGTTTCGTTGCTTGATTGTAAAAATTGGTCCAGTGCATCTCTGATGCTTGGCTCGCCGTAACTTTCGATATGCTCGTAACAGTCTGGATCGTTGAGCTTTTCCCGGATTCTTGAGCAATCAATTGATGGCTCGGTTGTTTCGTGGTCGTGGCCGTTGAAGCACAGGTTTCGAACTCTCATGGCGCTCAAAAGTAAATTGCTGCGAGGGTATTGCGCTTCAAGCTGCGATGTGTGTCCGAGGGCTGCGACGATAACGGCGGGTACAACAACCCGTACAAATTTGTTAGAGAACATTGCGATGTTCCTTATTTTTGCCCATTGCCATCACGATGAACTATTCTTCATGCGGCGATGGACTTGAATCTTCCCCTATCCAAGAACCGAACTTGCTATTTTTCCTTGGTGTTGGCTCTGTGGAGATTGTATCCATTTTTTCTTTGGGTGCA
>JABIAA010000089.1 GCA_018656485.1 bacterium
TCCAATAGACTAGCGTTCCTGACCAACATAGCAACAAAATGATTGTTGAAGGCAAGATACTTGAGGCACGGAAGCCTACGAAATGGTTCCAATGCTTTTTGATTTGGGTTTGGAAATTTGGATAATCTTTCTAAAATATTTTTTACTTCTTTGGCTTTGTCATTTGTGAATTTTATTCCCCCATGGATAATTTTTTTGGAGCCGCATGCTCTGAATTTCATACAGATTTGTACTAGTTCTCTGTAGTGTTGGGAATTCACAAACCAATATTTTTCTTTTGTTTTTAATTTTGGAACAAGTATGTCAGCGGTTATAGCCATTATTCTTATGGTGATTGCATGCAATATCCCAAAAGCCACATTTACAGGGCGATCGTGAGATTCATCAACTGGTAGATCGTGGAGTTCATTTATTAGAGCAACGCTTGTGCTATTCCAGTTGTCGACAATATTGTGAACGGCGTATTGGTTTGCCCCAGTGACGCCATTCTTCTTATAAGCTTGATACAGCTTTGATGTTGCTGTTTTTTTAACTGAGAGAATCTGTGCCGATGCAGACAAAAGTAGCAAAAGTGTAAGTGTGATGTTTTTATAGTTCATTTTTCCCAGTAGTTTTTTCGAAGATAGATTTGGCCCGCGACAGCTAAGCGCAGGCCAAACCAAAAAATTAAAAATATAGTTATCAGTTTATCCGAACGACATTCCCATCGGTTCCGTCATTCGGATGCTGAATGACAGATAGCTGCGAAACCGTTCTGATTTACCCAATGCCTTAATTCCTGGAATCAACTCGATGATCTTTTTTTCTGTTTCTGTAAAGTCATCTTCTCCTCTAGAGCTTTTTCCAGTTAGTCCCATCAACATTTTATAGCATGTGTTCAATGGACTTTCTTCTTCGATGTAGTAGCCAAGTTGTTTGCTGAAAAATTCGCCATATAGGGGATCAGACTCGTTGACATCTCTTAATCCAGGATGCATTGCGTTAAACATACTTCTGCCAGCAGCTATCATTTCATCGTTAATTTCTGATCTAAGTGCGTTGAAAACTTTTTCATTTATTGCGGCCGACAAAGCGGACTTTACTGTTTCGTAATGATCTTTTTCAAGTGAATCAATTTCGTTTGCGATTATATCTCCGAGTTCAGGATTATATCCTCTCGTTGTCACGAGGTTTTCTACGGCAAAAGTGGCGGCATCCTCTGGAGCCATTTCAGCCAATTTTGAAGTTATGCATTTCGCCGATCCAACTGACATCGCTGCGCTCAAAACAATTCCTGCAGCAATTTTTATTTTATTCATCATGGTCCTTCCCTGGTTGTGATGAATGTTAAAAAAATGGATCTGACACTCTTGTGTCAAATCCTTACGATTCGGTTCCTTTTTCTACGAATGAAGAATGGACTGGCTGTGACATTCTTGTTCCAAAATGGACGTAGCTTGCGAAACTTTTTAACTTGGCAAGCTCCGGGAGCTTTGGAATTTCGGCCGCGACTTTTTTATCAATTTCTGTGAGTTCTTCATCTGCTGAAAGTTTGCTTACAATAAATGAAAGGTAGTCAATGTATGACGGGGCCAGGCAGTCAAGTTGTTTTTGAGGAATGATTGTGGCAATTTTTTCGATGAGTGCTCCCACGAGAGCGTAGGAGAAATTTGTCCACTCTTCGTTCTTGTGTTTGTCTATTTCTCGAATGTCTCCTGCCGCATTGTTTCCATCTACGAGTTTTACAATGCTACATTTCTTACGCTCATCAAGTCCGTCTGCCCAGTTTGGCTTTTCTCCCGCTGATAAGCATGGTGCTGACAAAGCGGATGCAAAGATGACGACAAAAGCGACAAAGTTTTTATTGTTCATTTTGAACCTCTCCTAAGTGCTTTTTGTGCTTTAGTTGAGGTCATTCTAGATCCAAAAACGACAAAGTCAAACACAAAAAAATAGGTTGAGTAGATTTTACCGTGGAAGTAAAACTATGAAAAAGGTGGTTTTTACACCGTTTTTGCGGGGTGTGCTTGGGCGGGGAAACGGATTTGTTTTTCGCGTGTATCCTGTGTCTACGTGGTTAAAAAGTGAGTTTTATACAGGTGATTTGGGAAATGAAACAACGTTCTGGTCTTTTATGGCTTTCATTGCTCTTTGCGGGGCATCTCGTTTTTTGTGCTGTCTCAGCGTTAGGTGGGACAAAAAAAGCTTTAGTTCAAGCTTCCAAAGAAGATTTAAATTCGGATCCAAAATCGTGGCGAGTCATCTGGGCTCAAGGGCTTATGGCAAGTAGCGTTTCAGAAGGAAAAAAATTCGAAGCAAGGGTGAAGAGGTCTAATGTCTTTTCCCGCTTTTCTGAAGATATTCCGTGGACATTTGTAAAATTCCCCGGCATGCGCGACAGTGGAATTCCTAAATTTTGGCATTTAAATTTTGCACAAAAAGAAGATGCGGAAGCTGTAATTAAATCCTGCGCGGAGGCACAGGAAGAAAATCTAATTTTGTACGGTCACAGTCGTGGTGGTGGATCGATACTTCGTTCGTTTGAAATAATGCCGGACGACATTAAAAGAAGAATTAGATTTATTGTGCTTGATGCGCCGTTGTGTAACAGTACCGAAATTATTGGGTGTCAGAAATTTTTTCCTCGCGATAAGCGCGCCATCAAGTTTATTAAGCATGCATGGTCGTTTTTAGACAATCGCTATGACCCTAAAGACACAAAAGAGCCAATTAATTTTGTCGGAGAAATCCCAAAAGATATTCCCGTTTTTGTTATTTCGCGTGGTAGAGACATTTTTATTCCACAATCACTTCAGAAAGCTTTGGTCACGAAAATGAAAGAAGCAGATCTTGAGGTTTATTTTTTTGATGCAGAATATTCTACACACACGAAATATGAAAAAGAGGATATAAATGGTTTTTTGAGCATATTTGATTTAGTGCGGGGGAAATGCAATATTCCGTCGCCATACAATTGTTCGCCAAAAAGGCTTTGCGAATTCGAAAAGTTTTACAAAGTTTCTTAAGTTAACGCGTTAGGTATTTTTTAAAGAGATTATTAGTGAAGTTCAGTAATATTTTGTACACATTTATTTTTTTAATGTTTGGCAGTGCATCTGCTAAAAATCATCTTGTGTATTCTCCTGGATATTGGAATACCTCTGCAAATTACTGGGAAGTTATGTGTCAGGCTCCAGATGGACGAGCTCTCTGCGAGTATGGTCGCGCTCATGCCGTGCGATTTCCAGAGATGCCACATGAAGAACCTGTCGGGGAAATTCTTCGAGGAAAAGAAAAAGAGATGGCTCAAAATTTTCGACACGATACATCAATGATAAACAAGCGCAAAGCGAATTTGGCGCAAAAGCACGATGCCAGTCGTATTCTTAAAAAATGTCGAACCGTTCTTGAAACAAAAGATGTTGATGGAATTGTTTTATACGGACATTCTCGTGGTGCGGGTGCGATATCTCGGGCTGCAGAGTTTGCTCACAGCGCTGGGTCATCGGAGTTTGAAAAAGTTAAAGCAATTGTTTTAGAGAATCCGTTTGCAAGTGTGCAGACAATCGCATTGCATGCTCTTCCAATTCGGTTTCCTGGTTTTTCCAAATTTATAAAAAGACTTTATACTCCTCGTGTCTTGAAGGGTTTTGATCCACGCGATTTTGATCCCATCGATTGTGCCCATTATTTACCGAACGTTCCGATTCTTATTTTTTCTAGTATCAAGGATGAAATACTTCCACCTATGATGCATTACGAATACTATCGTCGGCTAAAGGTTCTTGGCCGTCAAAATGTTTATCTTGTTCAACTTGAGAATTCGTGGCACTGCGATGTTTTTTATGGTGGTGACAAAGAGCTTGTTTCTAGCATCCTTAACGCCTTCGAAAAAAAACATGATCTTGGATTGCATGATGAACTTCAGATGACATGTGAGGAGGCGGATGAAATTTTGTCTGAATTTACTCCTAAGTTTGAGCATCAGCCAAAGGAAAGCTTTGTTCCTGAAATGATGGGGCTCCTTGGCGGAATATCTGGTGGGTACGTTGGACTTAGATGTGCGGATTGGATGTCTAAAAAAACATTTTCTTTCACGAAGGATAGCCGCTACATCTACAATCCGTGCAGATTGATTTCAATGCTTTCTGGTGCCGTCACTGGCTTCGTTTTATCACAAGCTCAACTACCATCTTCGATGTGTGCGTCGTGGAAAAAGCTGAGACGCTTCCGATATGCACCACAAGTTGTTGCAACACTTCTTGCAGCAGGGCTGATTGCTTCAGATCGGATGAGTGCGCATTAGAATAAATTTATTGGGCCTGGCCCTTGATCGTACAAGGTCTTCCTAAATTGATGCCAAAGAACAGAATCATAATATTTTTGTGGCAATCTAAAATCTCCTGGGTTGTTTGGTTCCATAAATTTTATAGTGTCCCAGGGATCATTGTGAGGCTGAGGCTTTTCCATAGAGTTGCGCAGATTTCTCATAAATTTTTCTTCTTTTAATTGGTTTTGTTTTTCTAGGTGATTCCAATATTCAATTGGATATTGGCTTGGGTAAGACTCTCGAAGTTTCATTTTGAAGTATCTTTGCAGTATTTTAATTGCAAGAAAATTTGAATGTTTCAAAATCGTTCCTGCGCATAGGATGAATTCTTTTTTGTAAAAAGTTATTTGAGAGTTTTTTAACTTTCTCCATTCGGAACGAATTATTTCTTGCGATGGAGAATCCACGCACATTCCTATGATCTCGGTGAAAAGCTCTTCGCCGGTTAGTGAGTAGTGCATGAAAATTCCGTGTGCTTGTGCAACAAAGTTGTTGTAAAGGTGCGACAGAACGTTTTCAGAAAAGACTCCCCATGCAGGGTCTAAGTTTTCACTTTTTATAACAAGAACCGTTACGAGTTTGTGTATGACTCCCTCCTGTGGTTTTTGTCTGATCTGCGTTGCAATTATGTCTGTGACTTTGTCTTCGTCGTATTTATACCCCCCAGATTTATGTTTTTCGCAAGTCCGTGGAAAATACTTTCCAAGGACTTCTCGGACAGTTTCGTCAAGTGCGCTGCATGGATTAGTGATTGTGGCAAACACAACAATGCTAACGGCTATGCGACTACAAACAGCAAATCCCCCGATCATGAAATCCCTAACAAAAAGAGAGCTACATCATTCCGCAGTCTTCATTGTGTCCTTTTTCTGGCTCCACTGCGATTGAATTGGGCTTGGCGAGATTTTTGATGTATTTGCGGAAACTTTCACATTTTGATAGTTCAAAAAGCTCAGGAACTTCGAAGAAGATTTTTTCTTCCGTATCAGTTAGTTGTGCGTTTTTGTTGAAGAGATTAAGGATGTGACAAATTTTTTCGTAGTGTCCTTTGGTCATGTACCAGTGTTTGAAATATGGATTTGGTTGGATTTCGGAGTTAGGTCTTTCTTTTAGCTCTGGCTCTAGAATGCTGACGGTTTTTTTCATGATTTCGGATGTTAGAGCCTGGAACATAAGATTTTTCTCAAGGCCGATTAGCTTGTCAATTGCTGCAACAAGATCTTCGCGAATGTCGTGGTTACATTTTTCCACAAGGTTTTCCAATGTGAGTGCAATCTTTTCTTCTATGTTTTTGTCGTCGAATATATTTCCCAAGCAGTGATTGCAGTGAGATAACAGCGCCGCAGAAGCGATTGTGATGATGACGGTCCTTTTGATTTTGAAATTCATTTTTTTGTTCCTAAAAAACAACCAGTGAGGGCGAATTGGATATCGTCCAAAGTATGCAACCTTGACCGGTAATGCAACCGACAAGTTGTTATATCTTTTTGTTAGATTCGGGAAAAAACACTAAGTAACACATTAATTGTGGCATCAATGATCTATAAAAAAATTAAAGCGCACAAAAAGAAGGTGGCTGTATAAATTTTTGACACATCGCTTGGTGCCCTCAATGTCATGTGAACATCCGATGAACTTCAATGCACCGACCAAGCTTTTCTTCATCACCCAGTGATTCGTACGGTTCAAATGATTTGGCTGTTTGCTTTATTCGGCTGACAAAACATTTTGATTGGACCAGAGTTTTGAGTCCAGGAATTGCATCGTAAACATTTTGTTCTACAGGCGTTAGCTTTCTGTTTTTGATGAGAGATTTAAGCAAATGCCATATTTGGGGAAATAGTTCTGGGAGTTTTTTGTTTAGATCTCCTTCGAAGTCTGGTTCAAAGATACGAATGCTTTTTTGTATGACCGCAGTTACAAGGGCGTCAAGCACGGCGGTTTTGTAATCTTTCGGGAGGGTATCAACTTTTTTGGTAAGTTGTTGGCTAAAGTCATGGCTCCAATGTTCTATGATGTTTTTCACCACGTATGCAGCCGCTTCCTCCTTGGTCTGCTCACCAAAACAATGTGTGCAATGAGACAGTAAGGATGCAGAAGTTATTGCTATTGTGACGATCTTCCTGAATTTGGAATTCATCTTTCCAACCCCGTAAAAAATTATGGTTTGGTTGAGAAAAGGGTAGCCGACGAATTCAAAAAAACAAAGTGCGGGTAAAGTTGGCCGCTACAATATTGTGCACACCGTGCAGTCCGTCGGTTGGTTTTGGTGTGCGGCTTGTCTGACTTTTTCGGGAAAACTGTCTAGCCTAGATAAATATTTTAGTCCTGGAATTTGTCTAAGAACTCTTTGTTCTGCCTCTGACAATTTGGGTTGTTTCTTTTTTTGTTTGCATTTGACAAGATGTTCCATCAGATCAAGTAGTTTTTGGGAATGTTTTTGCGTTATGTACCAATATTCTTTGTTTGGGTTTTCCCTAAGATTTGGCTCGAGAGAGTAAACACTTATTCTCATGATTGCGTCGAGAAGGTAGTTTAGGATTGCTCTTTGTACTCTTTTCTTGTTTTCTCCAACAAGCCAATCGATGTCTTTGATAATTGCTCGTCCCACTTTTCGGTCCCAGCTATGAACAATGTTTTCCACTGCGAAGTCAGCGGCTTCGATTGACCTCATGTTTTCGAAGTGGTTTCCCGAGTAATTTGTCGAAGCTAAAACTGCGATTGTAACGACAGTAGTACATTTAAATTTAAGGTTCATATCCTGGCCCCCCCAAAAGATATTTTAACAAAAAAAGTTAAGTGCAAATTTTATGGCAACGTTGTCCAGTAAATAAATGCTCCGATAAGTGATGACAGCACGACGATCACGAAGAGGCTGTTGATTCGCTTGAGCCGTTCAATTTTTAGTATGCGCCTGCTTTCACCCTGCCTTTTAATTTCTCTGTGGCGTGCAACGAGGTAAAGGTTGAAGAGTGTGATCAAGAGCGCCAGTCCGGCGAGAACAAAGTATGTGAAGTCAACGTGCGTCATTCCGCGTGTCTTTGGTGCCATTGCATCAATCGCAAGTCGGTATGTCGCAAGCAAGATCATTGGGACGATCGCGAGTTGAAGCTTGAACTGATCCATGACTGCGCTGAGCAGTGAGAACAAACACAGCAGAAAGAGTAGGAACATTGGCAAATAAAATGTGACCAGCGGTCGCATGCCATCGGTCTGAAGCTCAAGCGTGAACACAGCAGAAGGGTGCTCTACTTTTTCGTCTGGTTTTTCTTCCCCGACCTGTGCATTAAGAACTCCGGAACTCAGGTGTTTTCCAACAAGGTTCCAATGCGCGAGATCCGCATCTTTTCCAATTCCAATATTTTTGCTTCCGCCGGTGAACACCAACTCGCGAGGGCTGGCTTCGTTGTTTTGCAGAATGAGATTTAATCTATGTCCGCCGAACGGGAAGTTCTTGTGGTTCATTGGTAAATTGAAAGCCGCTTTGATCTGGTAGCTGACGACGACCCCGCTCTCTTTGTGTGTGATGACTGGTTTTGATTTGCTGAGGATTTGTCCATTTTTAAATTCGAAGTGTTCCATTGTTTCGGCTGATTCAGTTCCTGGATCGAACTTGAACCAGACGACTGCATCGGTTGCCACTTTTCCTTTGTCTAAGTCGAGAGTTGAAAAGTTGTAGATGTGAATTCCTGTTTCAACTTCCGTTGCGTAGTGAGCCTGTTCGGCTGTTGCGGGGGTTGGCATGGTGACTTCTTCAGAGAAGAAGGTTTGACCTTGGTTGTCCGCAATGTGAAGCACGATGTAGAGAATTGCAATTCCGACAAATGCAAACTGGAATCGTGCACTGCCAATAGATTTGAAAAACCGAGTTGGTAAATTTGCTTTGCGAATTTCTCGTGCGAGTGCGTCGGTTCCCTCGAACAACAGCATGACGAAGTGAACTGGGATGAAAAGAATCTTTCCAACGATCGACATAATCCAGAAAATTATTTTGACGGGAATCATGAAGACGAACCACACAACTTTTGTGAGAATCCAAGCGAGCCGGAAGATTCCGCGGAAACCTTCCTTAAGTGCCTTGGCTACCGCATTTCGAAATGCTTCGGCACCGTTTGGAATTGTGACGGTTGCAAGTTCATGTCCTGGCTTGAGGACGTAGGTGTGTGCTTCTTTTGCCAAGAATTTAACAACATCAAATAATGCTCTGAAGAATTCTCTAATGCACCACCACGCAGCTTTGAGCGGGAACACAATAAAAATCTTGCTGCCCCACTTCAAAAAGAACAGTGTCCATCGCATTGTAAGTTCAACACTGCGTGCGATTTTCCCCGGCAGGATATGTGCAGTGGTGTTCCAGGTCTGTGAACCAATGCGCGCGATCGCCAGTGCAATTTTTTTCGCAGCCTTGGCTAGTTTGAGTCCAAGCTTCTTTCCAAGTTTGTAAGTATGTTTTGCCATGATGGCGAGCAATTTTTTTGAGGGGCGATACGTGCCAGCGATTGCACTAAAGAATGTTCGAATGGTCAAAAGAAGAAGGCGATAGGTTGTAGCGATGAGGTCAGCGAAAAGGAGCCAAGTTTTAACAAGTAATATTTTTGTATGTTGCGAAGTTCCTGTGATAAAGCTCAAAAGTGTTTTAAAGACAAAGACAAAAAACTGGCAAGTGATTGTAGCGAGTTGTGTTAGCAGCCGCCAGGTTTTGACGAGTAAGCTTTGGGTGTATTTGGAAGTTCCGAGGATGGTTTTGCGAGAGAGCAACCAAAGTGTTTTTAAAACGAAGAACAAAATTCTGCAAGGAATCGCGATGACGCTGTACACGATGAGCGCACAAGATGCGAAGAAGCTCCAGATTTTGTCGCCGAAGTTTTTTGCTTTGTGTTGAATCGATGGGGCAACTTTTTTCTCCAAAGTTTTTGATACCGATTCGTAGGCTGTTGCAGATCGCGTTGCGGCCAGTTTGCCCTTGCCAAAAAGGAATTTGATTACATGGGCTGTGAACAGAGTGCATTTCTTGGAAAAATTCCAGCTAAACCTCGAGGCTCGAGTTGTTGTGTTGTAGCCTAACTTTGAACACCAGGCTGTCGCATGCCATCCCGCTTTGAAACATTTTGCGACTGCATTCCACGCGGCTTTGGAGAATCTGCCGGTTGCGTTGTAGCCAGCTTTAGAGCATCGGGTTGTTAAATTCCACGAAGCTTTTATTGGAGTGCGGAAATCCAAGATTCTCTTGAAGTCGATTTTTCGGAGCCGTCCCCATTGTTCTTTTATTTTTGTGTCGAACCATTCCGGATGAACTTCTGAGAAGTGGCTTAACAGGAGTGTGTATCCCAGGGCGGACATTACGAATGCGAAAAACTTGCCGTCGATGATTTGCCAGACAAGGAGTGCGAACAAAAATATTACGAGTCCTTCGTGTGCGAACATCCTGGCATATGCGAAGATGCGTTGAATTCTAAAGTCATACCTTGGGACTTCGAAGAAATTTTCTAGGAACGAAACCTTTGGGAACAGTGCTGGATATTTTCGCTTGAACCATCCGAACATTAGAAGCGAGTAGCCCGTTGCAACTGCGAGAAGTGTTATCGCGTGTTGTGAAACTGCGACCCCCCACATGAACAACGCGAAGGAAACTCCAAGGACAACGCTTGCACCTGTGGTTGTAAGCTTGAAGGAGTGTGACGTGAAAACCAAAGCGCGACCAGGTTTTGCCGATGCGTCTTGTTTATCAATCGCGAAGCGAATTCCTTGCTTAAGGATTCCACGCAGGAATCTTTGAAGTTTCAACAATCCAACTGCGGTGCTTCCAAGAAGTCTTCCGGTTGCCTTCCCAGCACCAAGAAGCATATTTTTATGAAGGCGTGCGCGAGTGTAAAGTCCCCGTGCTTCACGGCTTCCGACGAATCGTGCGAGGGTCATTACTGAGCCATGAATTATTTGTATGATCCCCAAAAACAGTCGCACGAAGAACATGACGAAGCCGCGGATGCAGTCGCGAATGAAGAATGAAATCTTGGCGATGGCTCCAAAGATTACGAGGAACAAAGTCACAAACACTTTTTTTGTGCCGTTCCAAAATCCTCCTGCAAGTGCAACAATGCGAGTGCTAGTCCGCGATGAACTTCTTTTCGCATGTGCCGTCGCATGTTTTGCAACAGTGCGCGTGGACTTGGAGATGAACTTTGTTGAGGCTATGGCGCCTCGATAAATTGCTTTGCTTGCGTCGATTGTTCCGAGATAAATTGTCTTGCTGATACCAAAAGTTATGGTGTAAACAACTTGCACAATGTTTGCGAGCGCTTCGCATACGAGCATGATAATGCCGGAGATTCCTCGCGCAATATCTTGGAAGAAAACCGGAACACGTCGGTAGAATGGTCTCCTCGCGGCGATTGGAGCTCGCGCGTAGAGATTGATGCTGCCTGGCGAGAGGTTCCCTGGATCGTCTAGTAGTTTTATTGAGAATGATTTTACAAACAAGCTGCCCTGAGAATTTAAAACCGCGAAAATTTTATTTGTCGTCTTTGCGAGTTTTTTAAGAAGGCTACACGGTGTGACCACGGAAAAAGTGAGCACGGCTTTCAGCCATCCCAATACTTTAATTATTCCTTGAAGTACAGTTTTGCACGCATAGGCAATAGCTCGATAAATAGCTTTTACAGCAGTGAGTGGCGCGCACACGAAAACTTGGTACAGGATTCTTATCACGTGGCGAAATAGGTCAACTGTGATATCCCAAATTGTGTCGCGCTTTTCTAGATCTGGAAAAAGAATTGAACCGAGTTGAGTTTCTCCGGCGAGGACGCCGTGACTTTCAGTTCTTGGAATTATTTTTCTGAGAAGTCGTTTGAACAATTCAAATATTTTGATGGGGATCATGAGGAAGAATCTTGTTATCTTCCACAGCAATGACAAAATACCCGTAACAACTTTGGTTGCCAAGATTGCGAGAGCAACAAGCATCTTGCGCAGAAGCTTGATGATCTTCTTGGTGAGTTTGAAAAGCCACTTGAATATTTTAAAGAGCCTTTTGAAAAACCCACGAATGGTTTTTCCGATCAGCGCAAAAATGAAATTAATTGTGCTTGTGAGGAACCCAGCAGTTCCCTCGGCTCCGCGGTACGTTGCCTTTGCGCCCTCAACACCCCCGCGGAACAGTGTGTGCAAGAATGACTTAATCGCATTTTTTATTGTTCTGAATACCCAAGCGATTGCTCTGAATGGTGCCAGAAGAATCCAAATAATTCCTGGAAGAAAAAATAGAAAAACCTTTTTGAAAAACCGTACAGTCTTTTTTAAACCAACGGCGATTTGGTGCAGCTTCCTGCGAAGCCGCGCCATGAGTATTCGGCGAACGATGCCCATACTTTTATCCCTTCACGATCGTGACATGCAGGGGATATGCGTGTCGGGTTCGTCTGTTGAAGTCTGCGATGAATCCCCCCAGATCAACGTTTTTCATATTTTCGATTTCGGCCATCACGGTATCACGTGAAAATGTTTTTTTAGATTTTTCAACTTGTTTAAGCGCCTCCGTAACAATTGAGGCGTTGAGGAAATATGAAAGTGACAAAATGTTTGGCTTAAAGGTTTCTTTTCCGCACGCCAGCTTCATTGCTTTCTGATAATCATCAACTAGTTTGTAAGATGTGTTGTGTGGACTTGGAACCGAGCTCGAGTACGAAAAATGAAACTTCGAATCTTTCAGTCGCTCCGGTACCAAGAATGTCGAATCAATTCCTGCAAGTGCGATCGGACATGGCCCCTTTGCCAACATTCCCTTGATGCATTTTGCAGCCGGGATACTTGTAGAAAGGAAGACGATCATGCGTGGATCAACATCGAGTAGGTCGTCTATGATTTTATCGAAACGCATTGTCTGGCTGTTGAACGGTTTGACCGCGACGGGCGTGATTCCGCGTTGTTTAAGTTTGCTTTGCAGCCAGTTTGCATTTTGAGTTCCGAAAGTTCCGTTCGAGTGGACGACCGCAATTTTTTTAAATTTGAGATCGTCGAGTGCGTGATCAACCAGCGCGTCGATTTGTGGTTGGATATACGAAGTTCCATGTACAATGTTTGATATTTCCGAGCTGCGCATGCCTGGGGTTACTCCCCATGGGAAGAGCTGTGCGATCTTTTTTCCTTCAACCATTGGCATGACTGAAAGGATTCCGCGTGTCCCAATGCTTCCTAGGAACATGTCGACGCCAAACTCTTGGCTGAGCAATTTTGTGTTTCGCTTTGCGTGTTCCGGGTTTCCATGGTCGTCTAGTGTAACGAGGCGCAGCATTTTTCCACCGATGCCGCCAGACGCATTAATTTTTTTGAAACTCGCGTTTATGCCGTCTTGAATGATCTTTGTATTAAATTTTAAGGGCCCGGACAGCGGGGCACTTTGTCCAAAAACAATTTCATGTTCATGGTCAATGTTTAGCAGCTTGCTGAGTTTTCGAGAGGCCGCGTCCTTTTCCTTTTCGTGAATCGGTTCGGTTGCATCTTTGACTAGGACTTCGTATTCCGGTGATTTGTGTGGGGCTCCAAAGTCCAGAGCAAGATTGCCAATTGGCCAGATTCCAGCGAATAGCAGAACGAGGCTTGGTAGGAATCTCTGGTTCATTTCATTCCTTCCCACCAGCGTAGGGAATTACTTTTATGAACGTAGCGCAACAAGGGTTTTTGAGTCCACGAAATGAAAAATTGCAACAATTTTCCGGGGGGCTTAGTACAGTGACCGATGTGCTATGATGTTGCCTATAATTCCGAAACTAGCCAGCGTGGCCCACAGGTTGGTGAGTCCGTAGCTGAAGAGTGGCAAAGACATGCCAACAACAGGGAGTATGCCAAGCGTCATTCCAACGTTTATGATCACTGACAGAAAAATTTGCACCAATAGTCCTGACGCGATTAGCTGTCCAAGAACGGTTTTAAGTTCTGTAATTGCGAATGCGGTTCTCAGCATAAATGCAAGGAACAAAAGCAAAGTCATGGCCGCGCCGGCGAATCCAAGTTCCTCAGCGATCACCGCAAAAATGAAATCCGTGTGATCTTCCGGAAGAAAGCACAGTTTATTTTGGGTTCCCTTCATGAAGCCCTTGCCAGTCAGTCCTCCGGATCCAACGGCGATTTTTGCTTGTTCAATCTGGTAGCGGTCTTTACGATTCTTTTCTTTGCCGAGAAGAACCATGACCCGCTGTTTTTGGTATGGCCGCAGCATTGTCCACATGATCGGAGTAGACAGTACGCCTACCAAGGCCATGATTGCGATGAAGCGTGTGCTTAGCCCCGCGATCCAAAGAATTGCAATTCCAAGAATGAAAAATGCAATTCCTGTTCCAAGGTCTGGTTGTCGAACAATCAAAAGTGTCCCAAGGAACAATGCGATTAGCGGGATCATATAGCGCGACAGAGTAAGTTTCGTTTCTTTGACGTGCAGTCCATGCTCCTCGTTGAAGTAGTAGCCAACAAAAAGTGGGAAGCACAACTTTGCTAGCTCAGATGGTTGAATGTTGAAAAAGTACAAAGATATCCATCGCTTTGCTCCAAGTCCGCCGACTTTTCCGAGGAACAGCGTGTAGAGAAGCAAACAGATCACTCCCATGAATCCAAAGTACCCAAGCCGTCCCAAAACTCGGAGTGGCATGATCGTGCACAAAAAATAGACGATCAATCCAATGCATGTTCCAAGGACCTGCTTTTTGAAAAAAAATGAAATTGGTTTTTCCGGGGTGTACGTCGAACTAAAAACAAAAATTAGTCCGGTGGCTACGAATGTAAGTGTAAAAGCAAAGTGGATCCAGTCGAAGTTTTGAAACCTTCGTTTTTTACTGATCACCGTCGTCCACGCAATTTAACATCTTATTATGCTTTACATTGTATCCACATGAGGGAAAAATAGTAGGACCGACTAGTTCAATTGACAGAGCGAGAACGCATTTGATTCCCGGAAAACTTACCATCAAAAATTTTTTGAGTTACGGACCAGAACCGCAAGAAATTAATTTTTCCGAGCACGACCTCGTCTGCTTCATCGGAAGAAACGGCCACGGGAAGTCTTCCGTTCTGGATGCGATCACATGGGTTCTTTGGGGACAGGCTCGAAAAAACAGTGGTGCTACAAAGGCTGATGAGGGACTTCTGCACAGTGGGCAGAAAAATATGCTTGTTCATCTTGACTTCCAATTTGGCGGAAAACAATATCGCGTGCGTCGCGAGTACACAAAAACATTTGGTAAGCCGGTACACGTGCTTGACTTCGAAGTCATGGACGACAAAGGCAGCTATGGATCACTGACTGACAAAACGATCAAGGCCACACAGGAAAAAATTGAGACGACCCTTGGAATCGATTACGAAACTTTTGTTAACACATCATTTTTGCGACAGGGAAACGCGGACGAGTTTTCTAGGAAGAGCCCCAAAGAGCGGAAGCAGATTCTGACCAGAATTCTTGGGCTTTCGTATTATGAAGCGCTTGCACAGAAAGCAGCAGACAAGGGCAAAATCGCCAATTCTAAAATTGCTGAGTTCGAAGCGGTTTGTGTCAGCATGGATCGTGAGCTTGGTGCTGCAGGGGAAACAGAGAAATTGTTCATCGAAGCAGCGAAGAGCAGAGCAACGCTAGAGAAAAAAATAAAGACAGTTTCTACGAGCAACAAAAAATTCGAGGAACAGCGGGCGGTTCTAGTTCGTGATCGTGAAATTGTTGAGAAAGAAATAGCCGCAGCGCCCAAAGACACAATCGTTGCCGCAAGGCGTGACGAGCTCTCCCTAACTTTTCGTGAGTGGCGCAATGTGCATCGCCAGTTCGTGAAATCCCCGTCGATCGATTTGCTTATCGTGGAACGGAAGAAGTGTGCTGAAACTGAAGTTGGGATGCGAAAAGCGCAGGCTAAAATTTTCAAACTTCGCGAAGAAGGGCTTGCTGTAAAAGAAAAGTTAGACATAGGCGAGTCCCTGCTAACTGTGGCTGATGACAGTAGCATCGGTGACATTTTAGCTTCCGTTTTTTTAACCATAGAGGATAGCTTTTCGGACTCCATAGAAGTGGACACTATAGTAAGTGAACTTGAAGCCGA
>JABIAA010000090.1 GCA_018656485.1 bacterium
AAGAGTATGGATCGCCTCATGGAAAAAAACGAAGAACTTGTACAGCACAGATTTGTTGAAGCCGCGGCAGAAGGAAATGTTTTATCTCGTGCGGTTAGATCTGTACTCATAAGATTTTTTGAGGGTGTAAAATCGATCTTCTCCTGGCTAAAACCAAAATCGAAAGAGGAAGACGTTAAGCGGTCGAGGACCACTGGCTTTGAAGAAAAAGAGCGTGTCTTCGGTGATGGGCTTCGTGAGTTGAAGAAATCTATCGTTGATGCGGTGATCAAAGGTTGCGACTATGTTTTGGCGCTTTATAAAAAAGTTGGCAAGGAGCCGGTCGCAGTAAAGGTAGGGGTGTCAGGGAGCGCTAAGGTTCCTTCGGATTCTGAGTACAAGCCTGCAAAAGCAAAGTTGCCACCGACGCCGGGTGCCTCAAAGAAAGCTCCACCGCCACCACCAAAAGGGCTTCCACCGTTGCCTGGGGCGGGGCCAAACAAAAAGGTGAAAAAGCTTTCTCCTCCAAAAATGCCAGCTGGCCTGAAGAAGCCACCGCCTCCACCTCCACCATCGCTTCCATCTTTACCGCCACTTCCACCGATGCCTTCATGAGGTTAGATACTTGTTAGTGTGAGCGAATTGGGAAAAAGCGGTTGTCAACATTGGTTGCTTTTGGTAAAGTCTGAACCGTGTGATTCATCACACTAAAATGTAGTATGCCGAGGTGGCGAAATTGGTAGACGCACTGCTTTAAGGGGGCAGCGGGAGAAATCTCATGGGGATTCGAGTTCCCCCCTCGGCACCAGAATGTCACAGGTCAGGTTGATCAAAGCTCTCGGGGAGAGATAATGGAAGCAGGTGTTCCTAAATTCGCGCTCTCAAGATTTATACTGTGGATTGTTGCAGCGATTGTCGCGGGGTATTTTTTTGTTTCCTGTGATTACAATAAGTTCCTCGATTCAAACCTCTCGATAAAAGATAGAATCCTTACAGCGTTTACGCTTCCGCGAATTGATCTAGGAATTGACTTGCAGGGTGGAACGCGACTTGTGTTGAGTGTCGACCTCGAAAAAGCAGTTGAGAATCGGCTGACGCTTGCAGGCAAGACTCTTGAAAGAACATTGAAGAAAGCCGATGGTCGTCCAACGCCATCGAAGCGCGAAATAAAATCAGATCATCTTCTTTTCACTTTTAAAAACGAAGATGTTTCTCGCCGAGCCGGAGAGGTTCTGCGTGAGCAATTCAAAGATTTTGAGATCAAGCGAACAGATCGGCAGGTCGAAGTTCGAATTTCAAATGCAGAGGCGATCAGAATTAAAGCTGGGTCGGTTGAACAGGCCGTCAATGTTTTAAGAACTCGAATGGATAATTTTCAAGTACGCGGGATGACTGTGAGCCCACATGGTGCGCGCAACATTGTTATTCAGCTTCCGGGAATTGAAAATTCCGATGAAATAAAATCAACGATTATGAAAGCTGCAATCCTAGAATTCAAAATTGTCGAGAAGAGTGGCTACGACAAAGACGCATTGCTCGATGAGTTCGATGGTGAACTTCCTAGTGACAAGATGCTTGTGCCAGGCAAAAGAAGTGCTGGAGATGCTGAGGACATGTGGTATTTAGTTTCTGCATTCCCAGATCTTACCGGTGATCAAATTGCTGACGCTCGTATGACCTACGATGAGCGTCATCATCCAGCAGTCGGCTTTACGCTGACGTCGGATGGGGCGAAAGAATTTCGTGAGTTAACCTCAGGAAACATTGGACGCAATCTTGGAATTGTGATGGACGGAAAAATGATTTCTGCTCCGAACATTAATAGTGAAATTGGTGGTCATGGACAAATCGCAGGGCACTTTACAATGCATGAAGCTGTGCGACTTTCGTCGTTGCTGAGGGCTGGAGCGTTACGTGCACCGTTGAAGTTTGAACAAGAAAGTAGAGTTGGTTCGTCCCTTGGTCGTGATTCAATCCAGAAAGGATTGTTTGCGTGCTTGCTAGCATTCCTGCTCCTTTTTCTTTTTAGTCTTTTTTATTATGGGCTTGTTGGGCTCTTTGCATTTTGTGCTTTAACGTACAACGTATTTATGATCTTGGCTTTCCTTTCATACTTCCGTGCGACGTTGACGTTGCCGGGTATTGCGGGAATGGTTTTAACTATTGGCATGGCTGTCGATGCATCGATCTTAATCTTTGAAAGAATTCGCGAAGAGCTTGCCAATGGTGCGAGTTATCGCAAGGCAATAAAGTCCGGCTTCGGTGGTGCGATGATGGTTATCTTTGACGCTAACATCACGACCATGTTGACCGGCATAATCCTCTTCAAGTTTGGTGGACCTGCAATTCGTGGATTTGCGGTTACCCTCATGATGGGTATTGTGGCAACCGTGTTGTCTGGTGTATTCTTCATGAGATCGATTTTTGATTTCATCTTGGACCACACGAAAATCGAAAAGCTGCGATTCTAATACATCGCGGTTTGTGTGGCGGCGTAGCTCAGCTGGTTAGAGCGGCGGAATCATAATCCGTAGGTCCGGGGTTCGAGTCCCTGCGCCGCTACCACTTTCTTAACGATGGACGGCTTTTGACTTTAGTCTCTTCCCCAATTTATCTTTCTTTTTTTCTCCCGGTGGTTTCGTATTTTGTTGGAGCTATTCCGACAGGGTACATACTTGGAAAATTTTTACTTGGTGTTGATGTCCGGAAACTTGGTTCAGGAAATATCGGCGCAACCAATGTTTCGCGTGTGTCTGGAAAGCGATGGCTCTTCTTAGTTGTTTTTCTCTTAGATTTCTTTAAAGCATTTTTCGTTGTTGCGGTGGCTGCTCGAGTTGTTCCAAGTTTGATGGTGCTATGTGCGCTGCTTGTTCTGCTTGGAAATGGATATTCCTGTTTTATTGGGTTCCGAGGTGGCAAAGGAATTTCGACATCGCTTGGAATTGTCGCTGCGATAAATCCATTCGTTCTTTTAATTGGCTTCTTGAGTTGGGTTTTTGCTTTCTATTTTTTCAAAATAGCATCGGTTGCTTCTCTTGCATTTTTGTCTATGGTTCTGTGTAGTGCACTTGTGATGCCAATGAATCTCGGAGTCCGCCTACTTTTTGTTTTTATATTTGCCTGGAGTACGTGGCGGCATCGTGAAAATTTAAAACTGCTGTGGCGGGGAGAGGAAGAATGAAGTTTTCTGAATTTGCGATGGTGCTCGAAGAAGTTGAGCAAACAAGTTCTCGACTAGAGATGACGAGGCTGCTTGCTGGAATCTTTGAGGAGATGTCAGCTGACGAAATCAAGATTGCTTCGTATGTTCTCGGTGGTGATTTAAATCCGCCATACGTGGGAACGATTTTCGGAATTGCCGAGAAAGGAATGAAGCAGCTTTTAGAAACGGAACTCGAAATTGACGTTGCTGACTTCAATGCTGCAGTGAAAAATCTTGGAGACCTTGGGTTGGTTTTTGAGGCCTACAAAGACGAGACGCAGCGAGTCAACTACACACTCGAAGATGTGTACGATAAGTTGAAAGAAATCGAAGCCACGGTTGGAACTGGTTCTCAAGAACGCAAGGCAGAACTTTTCACGCAGCTTTTGCATGATGTTGATGGCCGTGCTGGAAAATATCTTGTACGGATTGTTATTGGAAAACTTCGCCTTGGCGTTTCTGACATGACGATTATTGATGCACTTTCATGGATGATAATTGGCGGAAAGAGTCTGCGGACAAAAATCGAAGATGCATACAACAAATCGGCGGACATTGGATTTGTTGCGCACATGTTAAAAACTTCTGGAATAAAGTCGCTAGAAAAAATATCGGTTACTCCCGGAGTCCCTGTGCGTCCTGCCGCTGCAGAGCGATTGAAAAGCATCGAAGATATTCTCAAAAAATTGGGACCATGCGTAGGGCAGCCGAAACTCGATGGCTTTCGGTTGCAAGTTCACAAATTTCACGACAACGGGGATGTGAAAGTAAAATTTTTCTCACGCAACCTTCGTGAGATGTCTGAGATGTTTCCCGAACTTCGTGAAGCAGTTATTAAACTTCCAGAATGTGATTTTATTGCCGAGGGTGAAGCAATTGCTTTTGACGAGGCCACAGGCACCTTTCAACCTTTTCAACAAACCGTGAAGCGGCGTCGCAAGCATGGGGTTTCTGAAGTTTCTGAGGAGCTTCCGCTGCGACTCTATTTTTTTGATGTACTCCACAAAGGTGGGCGATCGCTTCTCGAACATTCACACACAGATCGACGTTCTGCGTTAGAAAAATTGGTTCCTAGAAAACACGAAGGCGTGCTCCATGTGATCGAGGAGTGGAAGTTTGAAGATGCTGCAGAGCTTAGAAAGAAATTTCATGCGGTGATGGATGATGGGCTTGAGGGAATTGTTCTCAAAAAACCTGAGTCGCTATATGCTGCGGGAAAACGAAATTTTAATTGGATAAAGTTGAAGCGCGACGAAGGTGCCAAGCTTTTGGATAGCATCGATTGCGTTATCCTCGGTTACTACCCTGGGAAGGGAAGGCGGGCGCGACTTGGAATTGGCGCGTTGCTCGTTGGAATTTTTGATCCTGAGTCTGAAACGTTTCAAAGTGTTGCAAAGGTTGGCACAGGGGTGACAGATGATCAGTTGAAAGATCTGAAGGCCGAGTGTGACAAAAATTCTGTGCAAAATCAGCCGAAGAGTTTCGATGTTGCGAAAGAACTGTTTCCGGACGTTTGGGTTGCACCAACAATGGTGTGCGAAGTTCTTGCGGATGAAATTACCAGATCCCCCCTACATCGAGCGACGTCGAAAGACGATCAGCTTCCGGGGCTAGCCCTTCGCTTTCCTCGGTTCATCCAAATTCGTCACGACAAGGGCCCTCGTGATGCAACAACTTCTGAAGAGCTCAAGTCGATGATGAGCTAGATTGATTTCCTGTGACAGGTGATTTTGCTTTACCAAAAAAATTTGAAGGGATTGGAGCCGCTGGATATAGTTGTGATGCAGCCAGCGACAAAGGTAGTTCTAAATATTTCATAAACATTAACGCTGCTTGCCCTATAGCGATTGTAGAGTTGTAAACTCTTCTTTCTCCTAAAATTGTGCTTAGACTGAATATTTTATTTTCCTTGCAGATGTAACCTATGCGCACAAAATATTCCTGACTTTTTTTTTGTGAAATTTGGCAAAAATTGTACAAAAGTTCTTTAACACGCGTCGGGTGATCGGAAAAAAATATTTCCATGTCGGGAAGTGAGCGGCTCATTTTACAGGTATGGACGGATGTATTGTTGTAAAAATCGACGGGATTGTTTAAATTCGCGACCGGACATTCGTCATCAATTATTGTTTTGGCCATTATTTGTGCATATGTAAGAGATGAAGATCCTTCTATAATTTTTACTACGATTGGATCTGAAATTCCTCCCGCAGCCCATAGAATTGCTTTTGCAAGCCTCATGAGGGTGATGAACTCAGACCTTGGATATTGTATTCGATTCCACCTTTTACAAAATGAGTTGGACAGAAAAACAAAAGCATTAATCATTTCTCTTGAATGTTTGTTTATTTGTGATGTTGTAAAAAGAAGGTATAGGGAAAGGTCTGCACAAATTTGACATAAAAGGATTTGCGCATCCTTTGTGGTTCTTGGAAATGTATTTGGTTGTATGTTGTTTAAATCAACAATGTCTTGAAGTGTTATGTCGGCAAATAGTGCGGGGGCAACAGTGTTTTCTAAAAACATTTTGCGTGCGAGTGGAAACGATTTCTTTGCCTCATCATACGATTCGGCATCAAATATTTTTTGCAGTGCTGCGCGGAATTGTGTGTAGCTCGGGGGCCTCTGGTCGCAGGAAATGCTGAACGCGGGGTTTGGAAAATGCATTGGTTTTCCGAATGTGCCGTCGTAGTGCATTCGCAGAAACATGTCCATCAAATTTGCGAAGCCGTCTATTTTGTTTTTTTCCGCGTTGCATGCGGATTGCGCTGGTGAAATTTGTTGTGTGGAACTTTGCTCTTCACCAGCTGGATTAATACGTTGTTTTTTCGCGGCAAATGTATCGCCTTCAAAATTAGGGCGTGGAATCTTTGACGAATGACTAGATTTAGCGCGTTCTTCTTTGGATCCCAATCTCTCGATCAAATTGATCATTTTGATTTTAGGTCTTTCTATTTTTTCTATTGTACGAAGTCGAAGTTTCTTGAGCCACATCATAGGTGGTGTTGGAAATGAATTTGGTTGGTTGCAGAATTCTTCTTGAACCTGCTGTGCAAGTGGAATCATCTTGTTAAATTCACCGACAGCATCGGCAATGATGCATGTCGCAAGATCGCAAGTTGTATCCATTTTCTTTATTGCGCGGGCACATTCTTTATCACATTCGTATGACGCTTCAATAAGCTCGTCGAGAAGTTTTTCGTTGTCCGAGCTCGTGCGGTGTTGTGAAAGTTCGATTTGGTTTTTCAAAAGCAGCGCGATTCGACGGAGATGTTGAGAGAATTTTACGAGTTCACGAAATTGTGGAGCACTGACAATGCTTTCGTCGGTAAATGGGATATACGGAATCATTTTCATTATTTCCGGTGCTTCTTCCTGAACGAAGTACGCCGGGATGAATATTATGAGAGCGTGTCGCTCAACGTTCTCGTGTTTTGCCAGAAAATTTTCAAGCTCTCTGATCTTTCCAGCGTATTCGCCAAATGATCTGATGCCGTGAGATCCTTTTTCTGTTTCTTTTTTGAATATTTGCGTTGCTTCTTCGTAGTGGGCTTTTAGTTTTTGTTGTCCAATTTTGTTACACATCCACTCCAGGCGCAGCCTTAAATCCTCAAGGTGTCCTTGAAGGTGCCAGCAATATTCCGCGTGGATGTCGAACATTTTTAGCTCGGGCGGATTAGAATTTAAGCACGACGATATCAACATCAAGGCAAGAAAAAAGAAACGTTTCATTTAGTATTTCCAAACTTAAAAGTGGCTGTAGACCGCGAAAATCTACATAAATTTTGTGTCGATGTAAACATGAACTTGCCAAATAATGTTGTGCTCAGAGTTTGCATTGTTGCGGCGCAGAACCAAATTTGATTGCCAGGTTGAATTTTTGTGAGGTGTCTGGCCTCACGCATCGGCGCGCTGGTTGTGTGATGTGGCGTGCGGGATAGGTTTTGTTGATTTTTTTCGATTTGAATTATTACTATGTAGATGAGCATGGGGATTTAGTGCTCACGTCGGGGGGGAGGACATGAAATACGCATACAAAATTTTCGCAATATTTTTTCTTGTGCAGCAGTCGTTGAATGCTGGTTTTGTTTTTTCAAACCAAAGTTCGACAGTGAATCTGGGCTCAGGTGCAAAATTACAACTTGGTGAGAACATCACGGGGTGGGATGGAACTCTCGTTCGCACGGATGGTTCTACAGTTTCCGGAGGAGAGATTGTTTTGGAGAGCGGGGTTCTCCGCAACGACAGCACAGAAGTCGTCCTTAAGGGTGATTTTAAGCAAGAAGAAAATGGAAATATAAATTTATCTGGAGACAATACACTTGTTATCGAAGGCGGTTCGATTGACAAAATCATCAGCGTCAGTGGAACGGGAAATCGTATCGAGGGGAAAGGCGGGATCACAGAAAAGATCATCCTGTACGATGCGGCAACTGTTTTGACGATAGCATTCGATGGAACGTTAGAAGATATCATTGAGTTGAACAGTGGAACAGTCAAGCTCGACAAGGATATTAATCTTGGGGGCTCTTCTTACATCAAAGGGCCAGGGACCGTCGATGGCCAAGGGTTTGCGTCGTTGAAAGTTTCTTCGGTCGACGGCTTATGGGGCTATCCACTTACATTCACAGGCATGAACGATGTGGTCCTAAATGTTCCGCTTACGCTTTCGGCCGCGTGGACATTTCAGGGGACAAATGCAATCAACGGTTGCGGCGGCGTGGTAACCGCGGGAACTGGCGGTATTTTCAGAGTTCCCAACGGTGCGACCTTGGCGTTAAATAACATGACGTTGCAAAATATACAGAATTCGACATTTGATGTTGCTGACGGGGGAGCAATTACCACGTCATGTACGTGGCTTGTGCTTGCAGAAAATATAGAGTGGACCAGTGGAGACATCGAGATAAAAGGGGGGACTGTCCTCTTAATGCGCGATAAAAGTTGGGTGTTTCGGGATGAAGCAGATCTTATTACCGGCGTTGTAACCTTGTGGATTGATACCGTTGATCAAACCATTGCTCCGCAGTTCGGGAAGTACGATGAAAATGACGATTTTACCAGGTACATAGACGGTGGAATTGTTAAGCAGCTTACTGACCAATACAAAATTGACTCTTTGGCTTTGCAAATTCTTCTTGGGGGTAACGTGGCCGGCTTCATTCAGCTCGACAGAAATGCGTCGCTTAACCCGAATAACCAGATTCACTACACGGGTGACTCAACGTTGAGCGGAAGTGGTGCAGCTTTGACATGTGCGTTCGTTGACAGACCACAAGTTAAAATTGATTCTGGCAATACAATTAACATGTACGACATTAGTTTCCTTCGTGTTAACAACAACACTTTTGATATTGCAGAGAACTCGAAGTTAAAATTTGGTGACGACGTTCAAATGGAACTTAGTGATGACTGGGAACTCAACAAGGGAACAATTGAAATGTCCGGCAACTCTGACGTTATGAAAATACGTGGGGTTGGTGGTCGTAAAAAACTAACTGTTAATCCATTGTACGAGAATAGTGGTTTTGATATCGGATCAAACACGCTAATGCTTGAGGACATTGAACTTACAGGAGTAGAAAATATTACGCATGCAACCACGATTATCAATGGTCAAAAAGTTGTTGGATCGATTGGTTTAGTTGGAAGTTGCATTGTAAATATTTCTGAATCCAATGATATGAATTTTACAATTCAGGGGAAGAATAGTGAAATTCGACTTTTGACAGATAGTGTGACATTTAATGGAAAGCTTCTTTATGGGGATACATCAGATAATTCGATCAAGTTTAACTTTGCACTTCAGGAAGACTCTAGTAGTCCAACAGTTAATTTCGGTGACGGCTTTTGTAATTTGACTTCTGTTGGTGGAAGGGCTGGGCTCAAATTCATCAACCAGTTTGTGAACCTTAACAACAGGGGAACGAGCTCCATGGTTGCAGGTGAGAGGTCATATCTGACTGGAAATGAAGTAAACATTAGTACAAACCCAATAAAGCAGACGGGTGCGCACTTTTCCCTTGAGGGTGGATTTACTTTGAAGAGCGACACTTTGGATGAGCTTATCGATATTTCTGATGTTAAAGGTCCGCAATCGTTTGGTGATTTGTTGAAGGGGCCGACGAGTGCATTTTTGCTGAAAAACAGAAGAAAGCTTTTAGAGAAGGCAGAACTTTCGTACATGGATTATCTTCACGGGCTCAAAGAACTGACACACTTTCCGTTGAAATCTATCCGTGTTCCAGTTCCTCATTTTCGTGTTCGTCATAAACTTGGGCTTGCCAGAGCAAAAGGGGATGTTCGTATTGATGACAGTGGGACGGTAACTGGTTTTGCTGTGTCGAGAACGGCGCCATGTACAGTTCACATGACAGGGAACAGTGTTATTGAGCAGCGCCGCGCCAGGCCTCTAGTCAGTGTCCCGGTGAGAAGTCCATGGGCGGTTGTGCGTTCGACTGATACATCTGTCGATAGTATTAAAGCAGACGATACGTTATATATTTCCGGTTCAAATAATAAATTCATTGTTCACAGTGACTTTGAATGCGCTGGAACAATGACGATCGGTGAAGATGCTGAGTTGACTGTTGAGCTTCACAATGACGCAACTTTCTACTTTGGTCCAAAGACGGACGCTGCGATAACTAGTTGGGCGCTTGATTCAACATCTCCGTATACTTTGACGATTCCAAAAAATGCCGTGATTAGATTTAAGGGAAATGGAACTGTTAAATTTAGTGATGGTTCTACGATTGTTTTCGATGGAACTCTTCTTCCAACCTCTACTGCAGAATCAGAAAGTTATGATGATGACAGGCCGGAATTTGCACTAGAAGAATTTGCGCAGCTTAGGGTTGATGGACACAGAAGGCTTAACGTCACAGGGAATGGGAAATTTTACCTGTCCAATAATGCAGACTTTTTGGTTTCTGATGGATATGTGAAAATTGGTGATGAGATCACCGATTACTTCGACTTTGTTGTCAATCGTAAATCAGCGATGCAGGTATATATCCCAAAAAATTATAGTGCATCCGGATATACCCCGTCATCGATTCTTGCATTTGTAAAAGGTTCGTTCAATCTTTGGTTTGATCGTGAAGCTTCATTTTACATTGGCGATAAAGGAACAATACAAACAAGCTTCTGGGAGGATCTTGAGACTCAGGGCTTTATAAATTCATTTTTAACTACCAACCGTTCGAAAATTACGATCGAATCTGGTGGAGCGCTTGCACTTGGAAAGAATCGGTACACCTCTGGGACTGCGTTGTATTATCCGATTGTTTGGAGCAATCTCGACAGCCAGATCAGTGGAAACGGTGTCGTTCGCTACAGTCCATTTGCGGGAGCATCGACGACCATTGAAGGACGCTTACAAGACAATGATTTTGAAACTTCTGCGCTGGATAACGAAGCCCTGGTGAAGCGGCTCATGAGAATTACTGCCGCACTTACCAATGCGGTTGATTTCTACGACAGTGATGGAAACTATAAACTTTTGACAAGCTCGGATGTTACTGTGTCCCTCGATGCTACTGATACGGTTTCGTTCGAAAGTTCAAGAACGGGTGTCGTGTACGGAACGCACGCTGACGGCAGAAACTTCCGAGTGCTGCCGAATGGTAAGAAAATTTCGTACAACTAGGCAGGAGGGTGCTGTCATGGTGCGCGCGAGATTAATAAGTTTCTTTCTTTTGTTTTTCGGTTGTTCTATTGGGGCTGGCGTTCCATACAATGCGCCAAGGCCTGCAGTGCACAAATCTGCGGAGTTCGACCCCGTGATTGAACGACGCGGTTCTGTTTATGAAAGCCCAATGCCGCAGTGGCCATTCTTTGGAAAGTTTTTTGCGGAACCAACTCTTTTGGAGTTTGACTTTGGATATTCCAGGGCCAGAAAAGCATTGGACGAAGCTGGTGACACTGTCGATGTTGCGGTGCGGGCGTTTGGAAAAAATCCAATACCAATTTACGATACTTTTTTGGTGACCAGGCTGTTGAAAAATGATCGCCTTCACGTTGGGAGTTCGCACGTGGTCGCCGAAACAGACACAACGCATACACAAGGTGATCTGGATTTTGGTGGTGACCTTTATCTTAAAAGTATCGCATCTGAGGAATTCGATTTTCATGCAAAGACCGATCAAGAAAAAATTACCGTTCGAGGAGCGTGTGCTGCGTTCAAAGATAAGGTTTTTGTTGGATTTGAAATTCCAATTGCGAGACGTTCCAATGTTGTGTCGCTTGAATCATCGCTTTCGTCAATCAAGACAGCGGCTCTCCAAGCCCTTCAGGACACCTCAGGAAACACGAATAAGTTTTTAACTAACTATCCCAATGCGCTTGAAAGTTTTCTTAAAGATATCTTGGGAAGAAAAAAAATTGACAAGGACATGGATGACGCTGCCTTCGGTGTCGGCAACATAACATTGTTTTGCAACATTCCAGTTGAGCTCTATGCGGTGGACGTTGCAACGGTTGGGGCGCATCTGATTCTTCCAACAGCCCGAGTTTCCGACCAGGACCATGTTTGGCCATCGGAACTTGGTAATGGTGGATTTCTCGAGGTTGGTTGTTCGCTTGGGCTCATGTGGGAAGTGTGGCAAACATTAAATCCACACTTGTTCATGTATGCACGGTACGCAGGACACTCAAAAGTCTACCGGCGAATTCCTAGAACTGTGAAATACGCTGGAGAAGCTTCAACTGTTGCTGATGCTATCATTGCCTCAATTCTACTCAACGACGGACTTGTGTGCGTTGGTGATGGGCTTGTTGCTGGAAGAGACTTTGAAGAAGCCGATTCAAATGTTCGTGGATTTGCAAATGAAGTTCGGTGCATTGCGATAAAGAAGGGCGTGGAAATTGGTGCAAGGTTTGGGAATATTTTTAAGGATATTTTCTACAAGCATCTCAATCTTGATGTGTACTACTCTCTAGATTTTAAAGCCAGTGACAAGGTTGACCTTGATCGTGACCACGATGCTTACGATGGAAACGTTTTTACAGAAGAAAGCTATCGCCTGACGCATGAACTTGCCGGGACACTTAGCTATCGCTACAGAGATTATTTGCTCGGTCGTGTTGGGGCTTCATACGTTTTTGCCGGGAGAAATGCTTTCAAAGATTTGGCTTTCAATATTGGATTTGAAATTCAGTTTTAGTGCACCCTTTGTTTTTTATTTCTGCGGTGGTTTGTCACAAAAATTATCGACCGGATTTTTTCTTTTCGTGGAGTTGGAGTAACAACATCTGGCAGTGCATCCGGTTCGAATTCCAATAAAATTGGACAGAAGCACGGAGTGACCGGCCGGGTGAGGCGGTCTTCAATCTCTCGATGTACCGTGGAAAGATTTTTGCGAAATTCGACAGAGTACTTATGGTATTTTCCAAACTCTTCATAGCGGTATGGTGGGTGTGGAAGCACGAGAGCTATTTCTTTGGGACACATTTTTTTCGAGATTGACTTGACCACAAGCCCTAAGATCGCATCATATTTTTGGGCTCTTACTGTAAAGTACAATTTTTCCAAATCGTTATGTAGTGGAGTTCCGTCATTTGTTTTGATTTCGTCGAAGTAATCCTCAAAGCTGTTAAAGATTTGCTGAAGAATTTCAGAATAAGATCTGAGCTTTTGATGTTTTCTTCGTGCAATACTTTTTGTTTGGACGATCATCCGTTCTTGGAATCTGTGTTTTAATTCAAGTTCTTCTGGTGAGCATGGTGCAGCGCACAAATATATTTCAGGTGCAAGAGCAATTTTCATGACGAAGTCAGGAAGGCTGTGATTTGTGTTTTCCACGATTTCGCCAGACTGTGTGGCCAAAGTGTGCGCGTGAAAAATTATGTGTGACAGGAGATTGAGTGGGCGCGCATCTGTGTTGCAGCCAAAAAATAACATTGATGCAAAAGTTACATGAACAAAAAAACGTAAATGTGCCATCGCCTTTCCCCCCCAGAAAATGCAAGTCGGTAAATCTAGCCCGTTGTTTTTATACCACGATCGGTTGGGTGATGCGAATAATTTTTATGATGTCCTTACGCAGCAGTTTCTATTTTTGCGTGGACGTCAGCAAGCAAATCTTTTAGTTCTGTGGCGCCAGAATATTTTCCATTTCTGGAATATTTTCTTGGTGGTTTCGGAATGAACCAAAGATTTAGCCATGGAATGATGTGCTCGCCGATGAGTAGCCTTGTTAATTCAAGAAGCTCATCGTATGATAATGCGGTTTTGCATTTTTTGTAATGTCGCAAGGAATCAATGAAAGTACTAGATTTGTAGACAATAAAGTTAATGTCGTGTCCCGCTGGAGTTTTGCCTGCGTTGAAACTTTGTTCAGCGTAATGGATGTTCAAATCATTGATGTGTGCATTTGCGTCTTTGTTATTTTTCATGCTCATGATGAAAGCAGCATTTTGTTTTGCTTTTCGAATGCATTCTGGATCATGAAGTTCTGGAAAGAAAAGTGTAATCGATGGTTTGTTTGGTGCATTGTCGATGAGCCACTTTAGCGTCCGGAATCTCAAACTTTCTTCATTTACAATTGGTGCCTCAAAGATTTCGCAGATGCGAACGATCTCATCAACATATTTCGGTTGCCGATTTTTTATAGCGTCTAACATGTTTTTAAGTTTTATTTGTTGTCTTCGAAGTTCCCAGTGCTCGTTCAACTTTCTTTCGATGAACATGTGCCGTTGTTCTGAGGGGTATTGTTCGCTGAGGTATTGGCTTAACGCCGATTCATATGTTTCATAAGTTTTTGGAATACTTTTGTATGGCGATGGTGGGATAAGTTCTCTGGTGACATCGCCGGGACCCTCATGGTCGAAACTTAAACAACGCCTCTTTGGTGCCCATGGAGCTTCAACTGGCTCATCGATGAATTGATCAAGGGGCGTCTTCGGAGTTCTTGCGGATTGTGGTGTTCTTGGAGAGAGTGCCATCACTGGAGACTGTGGGATTGCTGGCAACTGTGGTGTGACCGGTGATGCTGGGCAGACTTTGGTCGGGGTGTTTGGGGTTGCAAAGCAGCTGGCAGCTGAGATGGTCAACACGATCGTGGCAAGAAATTTATTAATCACGGGTTTCCTTTTTTTGTAAAAAATATATCATTGCAGAACACTTGAACATAGGACGGTAGCAGGGTTTGGTGGTTTTTGCAAAAATGTGTGTAAAACCGCGAACCGACATTTTTTAGTGATAATTTGTGAATTATCGTGATTGGTGGTGCGACCAAAATTGTTTAGCTGGTGTTACAGGTTGTAACCCGAAGTGCGGTTTTCCCCCTTTTAAAGCCTAAAGTGCCCTAAGCCTTTGGACTTTTTGCTTTGCAGTGCTAAAGTTGGCGGAGTTGCTCAAGGGAGACATAATTTTAAAAACTTCGACTTTTGGAGGTCATACCAAATGAATTTCACATCAAAAAATATTACTCTTTCTATTCTCGCCATTTCATTTGCTTGCGGTTGTATTGCTGGCAAGAATGGGAAGGATGGAGCAGAGGAAGGCGTTTCAGCTCTTGCGGCTCTGATGGACAGCAATGCACAATCCTCGAGTCTCTTTAGGAACTCCGATGTTCTTGATTTTAAAAGTCTTTGTGCGTTGGCGGATGCTGCGGAAAAGGATATGAAAACAGCGGAAACAGGAAGCTCGGGAAGCGAGAATGGGAAAAAAAAGTTCGAAGAGGCCTCTGCTAACTTTGAAATGTTTAAGACACTTCGGGATGATAAGCAGGTGCAACTTAAAAATCTTTATTATTCAGGTAATGATCCTGGCCGTGAATTTATAGCGCAGATTGTAAAGGGATTTACGGGAGCCGACACAAAGGTTAATTTTGATAATAAGTTTCATTATACATGGTTTATTCCATCGATGATGGTTCTTGGCGCTGCGAGTGATCCAATCAAAAACGAAATTAAAGGTAGTGTTGAGTGGATGATCAATCAAGGAAAGCGACTAGCAGGACTTGAGACTAGAAGGATCAACGACATTGGTGCAGCGGTTGAAGCATTCAGTGGGTTCGTCGACACAATAAAAGAACTTCACAAGCAGTCGGACTCAAGTGCTATGCGTGCGATGAGCATGCGAAGTGATGCCCGTGGATATCTCAACGACAGTGATGATGCAAGTGAAACCGGCGATGGGGACGACAAAGCATTGTCGCAGCCAGTTGTTTACCTGTGTCCATTTAAACTTACTGGGATGTTGACCGTCTCTGACTTTCTCGATGAAATAGAAATACAGAAAACTAAGTATAAGAAAAAGCATGGTGAGCTTGCATGCCTCAAACGTTTGGAGGCGACTGTCCGCGCATTTATGGACATCCTTGAAAAGGTTCGAGACGCCGATGAACTTATTGGCCAAGATTGGTTTCCGAAGGTTACATCGCTTGCAAGCTTTATCGAAGGACAGTACGAGATTTTCAAAAGACTTACATCTCAGAAATATGAAAATGGGGGAGACTCGTCCGATCCTTACGGTTCTACTAAGCGACATAAGGGCGCAGGGTATGGATATGGTGGTGGCTATGGAAGCAGCTACCGAGATTAATAAAAAATCCTAAGGGAGAAGTCATGGAGGTCATGAACTCAATTAAGTTTTTCGCATGCAGGAGGTTCACTGCGATCCTCTGCGCGTGCTTACTGGTCTCCGGCTCTACTTTGACCTCCTCTGAGCCGGAGGCATCACTTTCATTTTCAGAAACCCCATCGACGTTGCAGTCATTCGAGCTAAGCAAAGCTCTTGGTATTGCGAAAATTGCAGAACAAAGAATTCTTAAAAAACGTCGGCGCTCAAAAGTTATTGCGTGGTCTTTATTTTCGGTAGCATCTGTTGTGGCTGCTGGTTATGGTACGCACAAGATTTATAAGCATTTTAAGTCGACAGGAAGCGATTCCAGCAAAGATTGTGATCCACGGATTAACGTCCAAGGTCCAAAGAAAAATAGAGCGGGGAACCTTTTTCCCCCACCAATTCCAATTAGCACTCAACAAGGGGCTTCTGCTGCGCAACACCACGTAAGTTTTTCGGATCCGCTTTTGAGTCCTAGGTCGCCAACTGCAACACATCACGTGAGGTACTCAGATAGTGACTATGATGCAATGCCATCGTCTCCTTCATCGGCGGGGGGCGCTTCTCCTTTTTCTCATGGAACAAAGGAGCAATGGAGGGCGGAGAAAAAGCAATTTCAGGATCAAATGCGGAATCTGCAGTTTGAGATGAATCAGATGCAAACGGCGATGAACGAGAAGCAAGCGAAGATGAGTGAAAAACAAATTTATCTGGATGAACAGAGAGTTGCGATTGAGATTGATCGTGTTGATGTGTATCGGCAGAAATCGAAATTCAAAAACATGATGTTAAAACTTCTTCTTCCTGCATTTGGAATTGCTCTTCTTTCACCGATTATTGAGCTTCTTCCTAAGAAATGGCCGCAAAAATTATTGGGTTGCTTCACAGGGCGACGACTTTTCTTAAACGAAGTTGACCGTGCTGAAGATGTGCTTCGGCTTGAATTGGATCAATGTCATTCATCAATGAAGTTGTTGAACGCATCTAGCCTTAGTGAATGGGAAAAATTATTCTTCACAAAAATGGTTATTGATCAACACAATGCAATGCTTGAAAGTGCCGAGACATTTTTAGGAGAGATTCTAGGCTCTGTTGCCTGCGCTGGAAAAAAACATGATGTGATGAAAGAGAAGATTAAAAATCTTTCTCATGCAGTGCAAGAGGCCGCCACAAATTTTTCCAGTGAAATTAAGCAAGCAGTTGAAAGTGAAAAATCAAATCTTGAGTTGTCGGAAATCGCGCTAGCAAGGCTCGCAGGCGTTCTTTCTTCCGTCGGAAAATCATTTGGCGTCTTGGTGAAGCATGGCGCAATCTAAAAAACTTCTACAATCATTCATACTTCTTTGTCTTTTTTCTTCAACGTTTCCGTTGATGTCAAAAGATATTTCCTCCAGTGGGGAGGTTGCTGTTGGAGAAAAAGAGTCTGCCGATTCGATGATGTCAAAAGACAAAAAAAAACGTGTAAAGATTTCTGTTGGCGAAAAAGATAACGTCGAAAAAAGTGTTTACTACAAAGTAAACGAGAAATTTTATCCAACGGCATTTAGCTTGTCTTATAATGTTTTTCCTGGGTTGCGTCCACACGAACTTGTGAAGTGTTTTGGAGACTTGGTTAGACAGTTCGACAAAGATCCACATACATATTTCACATCAAATAAAAAAAAGTTTGATGGTCGATATCTTTTTAAGATTTCCAAAGAAGTTAAATCATTTTTATCGTTTCTCGAAACTGCAACGATCGATGAAAGCGGCAAGATTGCCGTGCCACGCAGGAGTTCAATGTACGGGTCCTGGGGGCGCCGCGCACAAGCCGGAAATTTATTTTCGTCATGGTGGAAGCAATCTGATAAGAAAAGTTACTTGAGATTCTACGGGCTATGTGCGGATTATTTTTCGTCACTGTTTGTTGCGCAGTCGATGATGTTTGGCAAAGGCATAGAAATTCCGCGGGACAAGTTAGACTATTCTCTTGCTGATTATACGATGACATCTCGGCAGATCGAATCGGTGATTGGAAAGATCAAGGGGCTCGATAGTAAATATGATGTTCGATATTGCAGGTTATTGCTGAGTCAAGTTCATCGCATTGTTCGTCAACTTGATCGGAAAAAAATGGAGAAAAATAAAAACAATCGGCCTGGGGGAATGAGATGAAAAAAACTCTTCTCATAGCAGCGTTTTTATTTTCAGGCTTTTGTTTTATTCAAAGCGTTACAGCTGGGCCTTGTTGCTCTCGGCCTGCTCCAGTTGATCCGGATCGAGCTTTCATCGATAGCTTTTTGCGCTACTACGAATTTAATGCAGCTGGGCGTTATGCGCATGAGTACCATCCGTATCTTCTACAAAAAACTGCAAATAGTTTAAGAATTTTGGAAAACAAGGTTGGTGAATATTTCCAAGCCGATGGTCGTCTTGTGATTATGGGGTATGAGGGAAATGCAATTCCTCGCTATGTAACAAACTTTCATGACTGTGAAGGTGATGCTATCTCCGATGAAGTTGCATTAAAAACAAGAGCTGGGTGGGCGCCACCGCCAAATAATCGGTTCGGGCTTATGACAGGGTTCTTATTTCGGAATGCTGAGAACATTGATGTCCCTGAAGATCGAAAAATTTTCCACCTGCGCCCAGAAACAATAGAAATTTTTGGCGATGGATTAGATGTTTTTCAGGAAGATGCGTTTGGTGAAGCATGTCGCGCAATGAGAAGCGCAGAGCGTAAAGTTCTTGAAACGATTAAGGCTGGTCACCCCAAAAATGTTTTTGAGGCGATGCGCGATTTTTGGAAGAAACTTTATTTCAATGCAACCAAAGGTGGAGATCAGCAGGTTACTGGGACTCAAGACATTCTCTTTAGTGTTGCACATGCAGGACATCTCAGGGATTCAAAAGTTCCTTTAACTAAATTTTATGTTGGTGCAGATCCAACTTATCCGATTATTCCAACGACAAGATGTTCTAAAAAAGCTACAGACAACGCACAGTTGTTTGTGAAAATTTTTATTGAAAACTTGAAGCCGTCAGAAGGAAAAAAGACGGTCTATATTTTTAACAGCTTTGTTGACGGTGTTGGAAAAAGCACGATGCTTGGCAACATTAAGAACTGGATGAAGCACGGTGAGGATGTTGACTCGTATGATGCTGTGGACAACACGTCATCACAACTTTCAGAAATTTTTGAGTTTGCACCAAATGTGTACATTGCTGATTTGCCCGCGCAGATAAGTCATTTTACGTACAAGCCTGATGGCCAAGTTTTTGTTGATGTACACGGAATAAAACACCCCGAAGATGAAGTTGATGCCGCGAAATCTATATTCCGATACCAGCGCTCCAGATTTGTTGATGAGTACCATGAAATGCTCAATGAAGTTAAAAGATGTGGAATGTCACAAAGCGCAAAGCATCCAGCGAAAGACTTTGTGCGCAACGTAATAATTTTGAAAAAGGAAAAAACAAATCAGTGGATTCCATTTGAGAGTGGGAATCATTGGTACATTGGAAATCTTGAGACAGAAGAACTTCGTGTTTGTGTCTCGCTTCCTGATGCGCAGTCGTCCGGCCTTAAAAATGTTGAAGCGGAACAGATGTTGTTTTGGAATGGTGTGAGCCTTCCGTTTTCCTACGATGTTTTCGTAAAAGACCTGGTTGACAGGTGTCGGGATAAAGGCGTCGAACGCGTTATCTTTGTCGACTTTTTGAGTATGTATTCGCGGTCCTCGCGCGAAAATGTGAGAGTGAACTATCTTCTTCAGCAGCTCGGACGGATGGATCAAAGATTTGATATGAGTCGCAGCCTTTATTGTGATCTCAGCGGCGAGGCGGAACTTTTTGCTTTGTTTAAAAAACCCGCATGGCGTGCGGAAGTTGAACACAATCTCAAGTCTGAAGTTTTAACCAGGCTTGCGCTTAACAAACTTATGGAAGGTCATGAAGCTGGAGGGCTTGAACACGTCGACATCGAAATCATGACGGGACACTTAAACAACATTTTGAAAGACGTGTCTCCAGAAAATATGGAATATCTCAATAAGCTTGTGCGCGAAAAAGTTGCGACAGAAATTAAAGCGCTTGAAGCTGTCTACGGAATGACAAAAGCATATCTAAATGTCCATGAGATTTCGATTAAAGAAATTCTCAAGTTTTCGAAAAAACTACAAGAGTTGTTCGAGGAAGTTAAAAACATAAGAGTCCGAGCTCTTTGGAGAGACTTTGGAGATCGAGTTGTTGAAGGGAATAACAAAGACGAAGGTGACATTGACCGCATTATTGTGATGAACAACAACGAACGTGCGCGTGCTATTTTTGTTATGTCGCCAGATAATCGAGATCCTTCCATTATTTCTGGCTTTGCGGACATTGTTCGTTCGTCGTGGTACGCATCACTTTCTAATTTTGTTTGGGCGGATGAGAAGGGTGTTCCAGAACATGTTGCGATGCTTCCGGTGGTTGTGAAAAAAGGAACTAACGGAAAAATTTATATTCTTCAAAAGCTTGTTCCGGTTTTTGATCGAAAGCTAGAAGATGAGTTCAAGAAACCACACGATCATTTTTTGAGTAACGTTGATTTACTAGAAACCCGTTGGGGAGCTTTTGATGGCCGGGCTTATCCCATTGATATAAAACCAAAAGATACGTCACGTGGAGTGTATGCGTATGCAACTTCAAAGGCTTCAAAGAGGTCTCTGTCTCCGTATCTTGAAATGGTCCAGGATAAAGTTTTTCACGATTACCACACATGCAGAACGCCGGAATGGGCGATGACGGCATCAGAATGTCTTACTGATGTGAACAAGCGACTTCAAGGACGTGATTCGTGGGTTAATTCAATTCTTGAACGGGCGAAGAAAAATAACGCGAAACAAAAAGAACAAAAAGAAGAAAAAAAAGATAAAAAAGATAAAGAGAAAAAAAAGGATTCTTCTAAAGACAAAGAAAAAGAAGAAGATTCCGAAGAAAAAGAAGAGGAGAAACCGCAAGAGGAAGAAGCTGAGCAATTCGAGTTTTTTGATTCTCGCGATAAACAATTACAAGATGAAAATGATAGCGACTATGGCTACTCCGGCTACGGCTCTTCGCGTGATAAGTTGAAACCGTTGAGTCCGCAGCAGCAGGTAAGGGGCGCAGCTGTTTTTGTAAGGTACGTTGCAACTTTAGAAGCAATTCTTCGCTCTCCAGCATCGAACGTTGCAGTTCGTCGTTGGAATCAAAATGATTTCGAAGCATCTGCAAAGTTGATTGAAAAAACGGTTCTTCCACAGTATTTCGGATTTGTTGTTACGCAGCCACTTTTCCGTGGTGCTATAAAACCAGTGATAGATCTTCAACGTCTTGTTGAATAATTTGTTGGTTCAATAAAAAAAGGACCACCAAAAAATGGTAGCCCTTTTTTATTTCTTTTGGATTAATCAAGGTTTATCGCATGTCTGATTTTTCTCTAGGTGAGTCGTTTGGGACAACCTCTATTTCCTGGCCTAATTTGGCCCAATATTCTCTTGGGCTAAACCTTGCGGAGTCATCATCTTCAGAATAGGTTTTTTCGACAGGAATTTTGAGTGTTATGTTCTGTTCTTCTGGTCCTGCGTTAATAGATCCTACTGACAAAAGTGCGAAGGCAAAAACGAGTGCCTTGCTTGTGTTTATTTTAACCATTTTGTTTCCTCCATTTATGGTTAATAATTAATGAAACGCATTTCCCCAATGAATTGGGGCGTTGGTTCGATACTCATTGCTTCTATCAAAACCACCACAGCAAGCTTGTCCAAAGAGTTTACTTAAAAAGCTTGGCTGCTCTGGCTTTTTAGCCATGGGCATATTTCCGCTTGTTTTATTAAGATTCAAGTTAAACGGGTGGTTTCTTCTTGCCTGCCTTGCATCATCTGCTGGACTTGCGCTGGCAATTTCACATGATAAACAAAGCCCAATCAATGCGACCGGTATTAATATTTTTTTCATAATGACCTCCATTTTATTTTCTTCTTGCTTAAAAAGTTATGCTGAACTTGTGCGGCGGTGAAGACCGCGTTTTTTTATCTGCCTTAAGTTGTTTTCATGAATGAGATCTGCTTGTTGTTTTTTAAATTTTTTTGTTGTAGCAACAAAACCTTGAACGCTTCCGCCTTGAGCTAACGTGTGCTGTGCCAGATTGTGCAGTCTTGTGATACGATTTGCTCGTTGTATGAATCTTTGAGTTTCGACACCAGATTGATTAACTTGGCGAGTTTTCCCTTGTAAGTCTTTGAACTTAACCATAACAATTGTTGGATTTAAAATTGGCACCTCTTCAAGATTAATAGGAGCAATGGTTCGTCTTTCTTGAAGCGGGCGGTTCTCTTTGGCTGCAGCGCGAGGAGATTCGGCTCTGGTTGTGATATTTCCCGGATTGACTGGTCCGACAGAAATATTATTAGTACGTCTATCTTGAAGTGTCCGCACATCCTTGGCTGTCGGACGAGAACATCCAGCACCAGCAGAAATGTCTTGAGCGAAATTCAAGCCGAGTAAAGTTGTTAGGATTAATATCTTTTTCATTATTACCTCCAAATAGTGTTTGTGTCGCTTCCAACACACTTTTCTAATTTGCATGCTTTAATTATGACAAATAGAAGCGTGTGCGCAATTTTGTTTCCAAAAGCGGTGTTTTGGATGTCTTTTTTAGAATGTCGTGCGATTTGATTCGGTTTTTTGAACTTTTAGTTTGTTCCGGTTTCTACGGGGTGTTTTGATGCTTGAGGGCTTATAAAATTTGCGTTTTTTAGTGATTTTTCGTTTACTTAGATCGATTTTATTTAAAAAATTAAGATTGTTATATGACCACAGAAAAGCTTACCCCGCTGATGGTTCAGTACTTTGCGGTAAAGGAAGAACACCCAGATGTTCTTATCTTCTTTCAAGTTGGCGACTTTTATGAGCTTTTCTTTGAAGATGCAAAAATCGCATCTGCGTTTTTGGCGATTACGCTAACAAAGCGTGGGAAGTGCAAGGGTGAGGATGTCCCGTTGTGTGGGGTTCCCCTGCACGCTGGGAACCATTACATTGCTAAACTCGTTCGTGGTGGTTTTAGAGTTGCGATCTGTGACCAAATGACCAAGCCGCAGCCTGGGCAAGTTGTTGAGCGCAAGGTTACTAAAGTTTTTACCCCAGGAACACTAACAGACTCGGTTCTGCTTGACGATAAAAACCCGTCCTACATCCTGAGCTTTCAACCGGGCGAGAAGGCATGGGGGCTTGTTTTTACAGAGTTATTAACTTCGCAGGTTTTTGCAACGAGTATTACCGCAGAAGAATATCGTGCCCTCGGTGGGGAGCTTACAAGATTTTTCCCAGACGAAGTTGTTCTCGAGGACATTGCAAGAGCTCGGGGCTTCCGGAATTTTTTCTCAAAGAGCGGATATTCGGTTAGCCTGGCGCATGTAGAACGTGGCGAAGATATTGCTGGTCCAAATATTCCGAAGGCTTTGCTCGAGCAACAACTTTCAAAAGATACGCTTCGCATTCTTAGCGACAACCCGGTCATTGAAGCAACCATGGAGTTGCTGTACTCGTACCTCAAAAAAAATAACGAAGAAGCGCTTTCGCAAATTAAAGAAGTTCAATTTTATCGCCCAGAAGATTTTTTGGTTCTCGATGCTGCGACACAGAAGAATCTTGAGATTGTGAGAAACAATGTCGACGGTGGGCGCAAAAATACATTGATCTCTGTTGCCGACAAAGCGTGTTCTCCAATGGGTTCGCGTATGATCAAAAAATGGCTGCTGCGTCCGCTAGTTCAAAAAAAGGCGATTGAAAGACGTCACGCTGCGGTTGAAAAATTAACAACGTCGACAGAACTTTTATCTCGAATTTCTGATTTTCTTAAACAAGTTTCAGACCTTGAAAGAATCTCGGGGCGGATCGCTTTCGGGCGCGCGATGCTTCAAGATTACCTTGGTTTAAAAAGTACTTTACGCATTATTCCGGAAATTGTTGGCGAGATAGAAGAACATGGTCGCTCTGAATTTTTACTCAGTGTTTCGCAGGGAATGTTGCAAGTTCCAGAGCTGGTTGAATTTTTAGAAGCTAGCCTCAACGAAAACCGAGAATACGGTCACAACATTAAAAAAGGTTTTGATTTTGAGTTGGATCGATTCCGTGAGCTGGTTGCGAATGGGCAAAACGAAGTTTCTAAACTTGAGCAACGCGAGATAGAACGTACTGGAATCGGAAGCCTAAAGATCCGTTACACCGACTTGTTTGGGTATTCCATTGAAGTTACGAAACCAAACTTAAAATCCGTGCCAGATGATTTTATTCTTCAGCAGAGTCTTTCGAATAAATCCAGATTCGTGACCCCAGAACTTAAAAAACTTGAAAGCGAAATTCTTACTGCGCGTGAAAAAATCGATGAAGTTGAATCAGAGGTTTATGAACGTGTAAAAGCAGAGGTTGCACAACATGTGACGGCTCTCCGTCAAACTGCGCAGTCGCTTGCGCAGCTCGATGCGATACATGGTTTTGCAAGACTTGCGTATGACAACTGCTATGTTCGACCAAAAATTTCTGAAGAGCATGCAATTGAAATTGAAGAAGGGCGGCATCCTGTTGTTGAGGTTGCACTCGATGGAAAGTTTATAGCCAACGACACGCACCTTCTTGATGATTCCAAGTTGTGGATTATCACGGGTCCGAACATGGGCGGAAAGTCCACATACCTCAGGCAAGTGGCGCTTATTGCGATTTTATCACAGGCGGGAAGTTTTGTTCCTGCATCGTCTGCGAAACTTCCGGTGCTCGATCGCGTTTTTACACGAATTGGTTCTGGTGACAACTTAGCC